>NZ_JBBEFX010000004.1:0-282740 GCF_048058635.1 Sphingomonas sp. MJ1 (PH-R8) | reverse complement strand
CCCTTATTGCGGGCGCTTGCCGTGCTTGCTGAGCCACGCCTGCAGCTCGGCAATATCCTTTTCCTGTTTCGTGATCGTCATCTGCGCCATGCGCTTGGTCTCGGCGTCGCGCGCGTCACGCACCGCAACGCGCGACATGGCGATGGCGCCTCGGTGATGCTCGATCATCTTGCGCGTCCACATTTCGGCCGCGTCGCCCTGCTTGGCCGCCATCATCTTCTGATGCATGTCCATCTCGGCCTGGCCGTAGGGATTGCCGGCCATCATGCCCGCCATGTCGTCGTGGTTCATGCCGGCCATCTGACCGTGGTTCATGCCCTGCATTCCGCCGCTCTGCTGCGCGAGGGCGGGCGTGGCGAGCAGCGCCAAAGCTGCGAATGTTGGTGCGAAGCGCATTATTGATCTCCTTGGGTTCTAAGACTTCTACGCGTGCGAGGCGGCTATCCCTCACCCGGGGTGCTAGAACGCGCGAGGAATTGTCAGGAAACAGGACTTTATTTCCGAGGGCTACGCTCCTGAGCCGCGTATATTATGCCTCGATCACGATGTTGCGACGCCGCGTTTTGGGCCATCGCATGTAGAGAAGCACTGCCCCCCCTAACCAAAGCGCAAGCCCACCGATCGCGAAGGCGAGCAGCCAGGGCGTGTTGAAGTTCTCGTGATTCGTCCAATCCATGATGTGAAGGCCCCAGAAGAAGTCGTAGAGCCGCCAAGTGCCGGTTCGGACAGCCGAGATCCGACCGGTGTCGGCCGCGACAAAGACGCGGGTGGAATCGAGGTCGGCGAACGCGACGCGCCAGGCGGGGAGCGTGCCGCGATATTCGGGGCTGGCGCGCTCGATCCGCTCTACCTTCGCCGCTGGTCGAGCACCGCGACGCCATGCCAAACGCGCGATCTCCTCGGCCTCACGAGCCGTTGGTGCTGGCAGCGCTTGGCCCGTCGCGGCGTCGAACAGGCGCGTTCCCTTGGCTGTCGCGACCTCGGCGACCGGGCGGCCAAGCCACATGCGATAGGTGATGGCCTCGATGGGCGCATCTGCTGCGCCTACGATCGCCGATGGTGGGGCGAACGTGCTGCCGCGGGGAAGGGGCGCCGCGGCTTTGCGGTCAACGAGGTGATCGCCATGCACCCGATCGATCGGCAGGAAGCTCATCAGGGCGCCGCTTGCGAACCATAGCAGGAGCTGCGCGCCGATGATGATCGCGAGCCATTTGTGCGTGCGGCTCGCGAGTAGATGCAGCCTCAGTTTCGCGCTTTTCAGAACCACTCCTCCCTCAACCTCGTCGCCGGGGTCACTTCATACCCGGCATGTCCTTCATCATCTCGTCGTGATCGGCCGGGGCGCTCGCGACCAGTGCCTTATACTGTTCGGGCGTCATGCCGGGGAGCTTGCGGACGAACGCGACCATATTCCAAATTAGGGGGTCGGGATGCGTCTTGCCCCATGCCGGCATGGCGCTGAGCTTCACCCCGTGCTTGATGATCCAGAATTGCTGGGCGGGGGTGAGATCTTGAGCGCGCGCGAGTTCCGGCGCCTGTGGATAGAGGCCCTGGCTCATCTCGGATTTCTCGACGCCGGGGTCGAGATGGCAACCGGAACACATTTCTCCGTAAAGGCCCGCGCCGACTGACACGCGCTGCGCCGATGCCAGATCGGCCGGGGGTGTTATGCCGCGCGCGCGTGCCTCAATCGACCGATCGCGCAGGCGTTCGAGCATTGAATAGACCGCCGGCGTGTGCGGTTCGTCGGCCGCGATGTTATACACGCCAAGGTAGATAAACGCGGCTGCGCCCAGCGCCAGGACGATCGCCAGGGCGCCTACGAACGGCAGGCTCGGGAAGTGCTGCCTTATCGAGCGCCTGCCGTCTTGAGCCATCTGTTCCTCCATCGATCAGAACCAGACACGAACGCCGGCGACGATGCTCTTGGACGTTGCGCGATCCCCATCGGCGCGCGCGTAGCGGGCGGTGTCGCCGAAGCGGCGATCCCATGACACGCCGACATAGGGGGCGAACTCGCGCCGGATCTCATAACGCAGCCGCAATCCAAGCTCGGCGTTGGATAGGCCCGATCCGATCCGGTTTTCCGGCACGTCCTGCGCAGCGAAATTGAGCTCGGCGCGCGGTTGCAGGATCAGCCGCTGGGTGATGCGCTGGTCGTAATAGCCCTCAAGCCGCCCTAGCAGGTCGCCCTTGTTGGACAGGAATACCGCGCCCTCTAGCTCGAAGAAGCCCGGTGCCAGCCCCTCCAGCCCGACGGTCGCATAGGTGCGTTTCGGGGACGGCCCCAAATCCTGGCGGACACCCGCTTGTAGATTGAAATAAGGGCCAATGGTCCGGCTATAGAGCGCCTGCACCTCGGCGCTCTCGATGCCCTCGCGGAAGGCTCCCTCGCCCTCAGACTTGATGAAGAGGCGGTTGATGTCACCCCCGAACCACGCCTCGCCATCCCAGCGATAGCCGTCACGACCGTTGCGGAATTGATACTCAGCGAGGTTCAATAGCACCTGGCTGAAGTTTTGACCGCCGTGATGCTGCTGAAGGTGATGGCGACCCATCGCCATCGCGTCCGCGCCGTAAACGCTGTCGGCCGCATGGTCGGTCGGCAGGGGCGGGGCGGGGGCGTTTCCTGCGGGAAGCGCGGTGCCAGTCTGCTGCACCCCATCGGCCGCCATGCCTGGCATTCCGGCCATTCCCGACATGCCCTGCATGTCGTGGCCGCTGTGCTGGTCGGCTGGCATGGTCATCCCCGGCATCGCCGAATGGTCCATGCCCTGCATCGGCTGCTGGGAGCCCTGAGGGACCGTTTGGCCGTTTCCGGGCATCTGCATCCCCGGCATGGCTTCCATGCCCTGCTGTGAGCCCTGCGGAGCCGCATGGTCCATGCCGGGCATAGACGAGTGATCCATGCCCGGCATGGTCCCGTGATCCATACCATTCATGCCGGCCGTTGGCGCGGCGCGGCGTTTCGTCGTCGAAGCTGATGGTCGCCTCGCAGGAGCTGACCTAGTCTTGGCCGGCTTGCCTTTGGCCGTGGGCTTCACCACCGGCTTCTTTTTCGCAGGCATCGGCATGGTCATGCCCGGCATTGCCGAATGATCCATGCCCTGCATCGACTGAGCGGCGACAGGACCGGCGATGCCGAGCATGGTGGTGGCGGCGAGCGCCGCGGTCAGCCGGTTCATGCCGCCTCTCCCGCGAACGGGCGAACGGTGACGACGCGCATCATGCCTGCGGTCATGTGGTAGAGATTGTGACAGTGGAACGCCCAATCGCCGGGTGCATCGGCGGTCAGATCAAAGGTCATCTTGCCTCCAGGCGGCACGTTGACGGTGTGCTTGCGCGGCGCATGATTGCCGTGCCCCGTCACCAGCTCGAAGAAATGGCCGTGGAGATGGATGGGGTGCGGCATCATCGTATCGTTGACCAACGTCACCCGCGCCCGCTCGCCTTTGCGGAACGGGATGGGGTCGGCGGGATCGCTCAGCTTCTGCCCGTCGAAGCCCCACATGTAGCGCTCCATGTTACCGGTCAGATGGATCTCGAACTGACGCGACGGCGCGCGCACGTCGGGGTTGGGCGCGAGCGAAACGAGGTCGCGATAGGTGAGGACGCGGTGATCCAGGCCCTCCAGACCCTGGGGCGGTTCACCGCTACGGTCCTTCGGCATCGGGGAGATGGTCTGCACGCCCGGCCCCATCTTCACGCCCGGCGCATTCTTCGGGTCGCGCATGTTCATGTTCATGCCGCCACCCGACCCGTGGTCCATCCCGGCCATGCCGCCAGCCTGGCCCGATCCGCCCGACATGGCACTATGGTCCATGCCGGCCATGCCAGCACCGCCCGCTGCCATTTGGCTATGGTCCATCCCGGGCATTACAGCGCCGCCCATCTGGCTGTGGTCCATGCCCGACATGCCGGACATGCCCGCCATCGCTGCGCCTGCCGCGACCGTCCCGTGATCGGTCGGCCCCTTCCAGCCCGTCAGCTTCCAAAGATTGCGCGAGGCGTTCTGCATCAAGGTGGGGTCCGGCCCGCGCGTGGCGACCGGGCTCTCGTCCTTCATGCCGGACATGCCCTGCATCCCGCCCATGCTCCCCATGTCCATGCCCATATCGGTCATGGTCAGCAGCGTGCGCGGACGAAGCGGCGGGACCGGGGCGACCATCCCCTCACGCGGGGCGAGCGTCGCCCGGCCCATGCCGGAGCGATCGATAGCCTCGGAGACGAAGCTGTAGGCCCGGTCCTCGGGCGTCACGATCACGTCGAACGTCTCGGCAACGCCGATCTGGAACTCGTCGATCTTCACCGGACGGACATTCTGCCCATCGGCCTGCACGACGGTCATCGGCAGGTCGGGGATGCGGACGTTGAAGTTGGTCTGCGCCGCGGCGTTGATGATCCGCAAGCGGACCCGCTCGCCCGGCTTGAACAGCCCCGTCCAGTTGTCATACGGCCCGTAGCCGTTGACCAGGAAGGTATAGGTCGAGCCGGTGACGTCGGCGATGTCGGCGGGGTCCATTCGCATCTTTCCCCACTCGATCCGGTCCTTGAGCGGCATTTCCCGACCCGCGAGCAAGCCCGCGAGGGTCGGCCGCTGATAGTTGAAATAGGCGCCGCCCATCTGCTTCAGCTTCCGGAAAATCTGCTCGCCGGTCATCTGGCTGTGGTCGGACAGCACGATCACATGCTCGCGGTCGAACGCGATCGGATCGGCACCGGCCGGGTCGATCACGATCGGCCCGTAAAGTCCGCCCTGCTCCTGCTCGCCGGAATGGCTGTGATACCAGTAGGTGCCCGACTGGATGATCGGGAACTCGTAGATGAAGGTCGAGCGCGCCTTGATGCCGGGGAAGCTGATGCCGGGCACGCCGTCCATCGCGAACGGCACGAGCAGCCCATGCCAGTGGATCGAACTGTCCTCGTCGAGATTGTTGGTGACGGAGAGGCGGACCTTTTGCCCCTCCTTCAAGCGAATGAGAGGGGCCGGCACCGTGCCGTTGACGCCGATTGCGGGCGTCGACTTGCCGTCGACGGGAAGTCTGAAACTGTCGATCGTCAGCGCGATGTCAGTGCCCGAGACGGTCGGCAGCGGTTTGACGATCCCGCCCGAGACAGGCTGCGCCCACGCGGGCATATAGGCGGTCAGCGCCATGCCACCGCCAGCAAGGGCGGCGCCGCGAAGCATCTGGCGGCGATCGATAGTGCGGCTCATACGGTCCTCAAGGCTCTCGAACGGGAGTGTCCCTCTAGCCTTGATACGCAGCTCAGGGCGCTATCCCTCAGCGCCCGCCCAATCGCTCCAGCAACTTCGATCGCGCGCGATAGAGGCGGGTTTCTACCGCCTTTTCGCTGATCGACAACACTGCCGCGGTTTCAGCCTGGCTCAACCCCTCGATCGTGCGCAGCACCAAGGATTCCTTCAATGCGGTCGGCAAGCCCGCAATGGCGCGCGTCACGCGGTCGAGTTCCTGTCGGTCGCCCGTCGCGTCGTCGATCGCCACCTGGTCGTCTGCAATGGCTTCGGCTTCCGGGCCGATCGGTGCGGCGAACGCCAGAAAGCGCCGCACGGTGCGCTTGCGCCCCCAATCGCGGCACTTGTTGATCGCGATCGTCGATAGCCACGCGCGCATCGATCGATCGCCGTCGTAGCGGGGCAGGGCCTGATGCGCCGCGACGAAGGTCTCCTGCAGAAGGTCCAGCGCCTCGTCGGCCTCGCCGACGCACGCGCGCACCATGCGGAAGATTGACTGCCGATGGCGGCGCATGATCTCGGCGAAGGCGGCTTCGCGCCCGGCGATGCTGAGGGTCGCCAGCTCGCCGTCCGTAAGCGTGGTCCAGTCGAGGCTCACGCGCCGAACCTCAACGTGCGTCGTCGGTGAGCGCCTTCACCACGGCCTGATCGAACTGGCCGGTCTGATTGGGCCGCAAGAGCTGGCGCATGGCGAAGATGTGCGCCAGCGTCGCTTTCTGGAGCTCGCCCATGACGGCGTGGCTCTGGTCGACCGCTGCGGCGACGCGCGGCCCGTTGCCATGCTCGGCCTCGATCGCTTCAGCGAGCCGGGCATTGTTCGCCCGCAATTCCAGCTCGAATGCGCGCCGCTGCACGGCGAAACGCTGCTCCAGCACTTCAAGTCGCGCTTCCTGGTTGGCGTCCAGCGCCAGCTTATGATGCAGCACGTCGTGCAGCTCCGAGCCGGGCTGGGCACGTGGCGGAAGTAGCGCCCGCCCCACGAACACACCGATGATCGCGGCGATGAAGCACGCGACAATGCCAAGCAGAAGGCGGATGCGGCCGCTCATTGCACGCCGACGAGCAGCGTGGAGGGCGCGAGCGGCGACACCGGCCCCAAGGGCGATAGCGAAGCCGCGCTGGCTTCCTTCGCGGGCACACCGGCACCGAAGATGCCCATGACGAGCGCCGCAGCGATCGTCATTGCCCCAACGCCTAAGCCGGCGCGCGCCGCTGGACGTGCGGCGACCCGCGCCAGCACGCGATCTTCCATGCCATCAAGGCTCGCGGGCACGGGTGCTTGCGCCAGCCTCATCAATACTGCGTCGAGGTCCATGTCGTTCACTCCACCCCTCTAGCATGGATTACGCAAGCGACGCGCCCATCCCTCAAATCCATCCGTGAGGGGTGGTCGATCGGGGCGCGTAATGAAGGACAGGAACCCTCCTGTCGAAAGGCCCCCTATGCGCCGCCTATCCGTTCTGACTGCTGCTGCCGCTCTCGTCATGTTCGCCGGAACGGCGAACGCCCATCCTAAGCTGGTGTCGGCATCGCCGGCCGCCAATGCGACGGTCGCGAAGCCCGCTCGTATCGAACTTCATTTCAGCGAGAAGCTGATGCCAGCCTTCTCCAAGGCCGATCTCACGATGGCAGCGATGCCCGGCATGGCAGCCATGAAGATGGCCAGCGCCTCCGCGCTCTCGTCCGATGGCCGGACCCTCGTCATCACCCCGAAATCGCCGCTCCCATCGGGTCGGTATAGCGTCGCGTGGAATGTCGTCTCGACCGACACCCACAAGGTCGCAGGAACCTACGTCTTCGCGGTGAAGTGAGGCGATGGGGGACTGGTCGCTTATCGGCGTCCGCTTCGCGCTCTACGTGACGCTGGCTGCGCTGTTCGGCCTTGCCGCATTCAGCCTTTATGGGCTGCGGGCGCGCGAGCGCGGCGACGCGCTCGCGCTGCGTCCCTGGTTCATCGCCAGCGCTGGCCTGAGCCTGTTGTTTTCAGGCGCCTGGGTCGTGCTGATGGCCTCCTCAATGGCCGGAACGCCGGCCTGGCCGATCGACCGTGAAGCAGTCGGCGCGCTGCTCACCGGCTCTGCGATCGGAGCAGCATGGAAGCTGCGAATGGTCATGGTGGCCCTCGCGGCGCTGGCAGCGCTGGTCGCGGGCGGGCGCGGCATCTGGCTGAGCATCGTCGCGCTCTGCTCGGCCGTGGCACTCGCAACGCTGGCGTGGACCGGACACGGCGCGATGGACGAAGCCGTGATGGGCTGGGTCCACCTCATCGTCGACATTCTCCATCTGATCGCCTCGGGCGCTTGGGTTGGCGCACTACTGGGGCTGCTCCTGCTCGTCTCCCGACCCGCGGCGCGCGTAGACGCGGCGCATCTGGGGCTGACGCACCGCGCGCTGCACGGGTTCGGCGCGATCGGGACGGTTGTGGTCGGCACGATCCTCGTCACCGGCCTGGTCAACGGCTGGATGCTGGTCGGGATCGGCAACCTCGCCACGCTTCCTGCGACGCTCTATGGTCAGCTCCTGATCGCAAAGCTGGCGCTGTTCGTCGCCATGCTAGGGCTCGCCTCGCTCAACCGCTTCCGGCTCACGCCGGCATTCGAGCGGTCGATCGCAGCGGACGATCACAAGGGCGCCCTCGGCGCGCTGCGGACAAGTCTGGCGATCGAAACCGCCTGTGTCATCGCGGTTCTCGGGCTGATCGCCTGGCTCGGGACGCTCGCGCCGCCTGCATCGGCGATGTGATGCGCGGCCGGGGAGCCCTCGCGGTCCCCGGCCGTTCACGGGGCCGCGCCTGATGGATCAGTCGATCCTGCTCGACGAGACGGGGAGGATGCTGGCCGTGGCCGGCCTGATCTGCGTGGTGCTGCTCGTGCCGATGATGATCGTCGGGCTGATAATCAGCATCATCCAGGCGGCGACGTCGATTAGCGAACAGACGCTGAGCTTCGTGCCTAAGCTGATCGCGCTAGGCGTATGTTTGGTGATTTTCGGGAGCGCAGCGACCGAGCTCCTGACCAAGTTCACGGCCGAGCTGTTCGCTGTGATCGCGAGCATGGGCCGTTGATATGCAGATAGCTGCGCGGGCGGGCGACCGCCCGCGCAAGCCCCGCTATGCCGCCATCCGATCGCAGGAATCGGCGCACTTCCGGCACGCTGCCACGCAATCCTCCATGCCGCCCAGGGCCTCGCAGCTCGCTGCGCAAGCCCGGCAGATCTCGGCACACTCGCGGCAGATATGCTGATGGTGGGCGGACTTGCGCGCCATGAAGTCGATCGCAACCGCGCAAATTTGCGCGCAGTCGGCCATGATCTTCATATGCTCGGGCGCGGCGTGCTGGCCGCCCATTTCGAGGCAATGGTTCATCGCCATGTGAAGACAGGTCACATGGCATTCGTGGCAGGCGTCCATGCACGCCTTCATGCCGGGGTCGATCTGGTGCATCGCATTATCTCCGTATGAGCCCCCGCCTGTTCCTAGATACGCGCGCCGCGCGATCACCCCTTGCCGCGATCTCCGTCGTTCGCGGCAAGTTACATGGCCCACCGACCGAACAGCGTCGCAACGATGATGCCCGCGCCAAGCATGATGAGCGTCAACACTGTCATCGCGGCGATCTGAGGTCCGGTCACGCGCGCGCCGGCCGCCATGCCGCTCATCCCTGCCATTGCGTCGTGTCCCATGTCCGGCATCGGCGTGGCCGATTGCCGGTCCGCGCCGACTTCGTGTCCGCCATGCCCCAGCGCGCGCACCGTGCCCATGCCGTGCTTCAAGCGCACGCCAACCAGCCAAAGGTTGATCGGATAGGCGACTGCGAACCCGACGAGTGTCGCCAGCGACATGACGCCCCAAAAGCGGAGCGAGCTGGCGTGCATCGCGGCCATGTCGCGGCTCATCAACACCACCATCGTCGGGATCATGCCGGCCATGACGGCATTCATCGACAGCCATTCGGGGATGAACGACATGCGAAGCGCGCCCCAATAGGAACCGCCCGCCATGTCGCGCATGAAAAGCGCCTGGAAAATCAGCAGTCCGAACGCGAAGCCGAACACATATTCCGCGATCACGTCCTGCCACATCGGCAGGCCGAGCGCCGTGGTGATCGCGGCTGCGGCGATGACGCCGGTTGCATCGCCCGCCATGCAATGGATGGCCGAGCCGAACGCCTGCTTCCAGAGCGGTCGAACGAAATCCTCGTGCCGCTCGTTCGCCGGCTCCTGGCAGGACAGGACATAGGCCGCGGCCATGATCGGGCCACCATAGAGCGTGACCAACAGCCACCCCCATTTCATCACGCGCAGCTCGGGGTTGCGGGTGAAGGCATCCCACGCGACGTAAGCGACCGAAAGGGCGGTCAGCACGAACCACCCGATCAGCACGGCGTCGAGCCAGGGGGCCGGGGATGGCATCGTCACGGCAGCACTCCTCTACATGCTAGAGGATACGCGGCTCTCCGGATCATCCCTTGCGCGGAGCGGGCTAGGCGAGCTTGCTGGAAACGGCCTTGATCGCTTTCAGTCCCGATCCGAACCGCGCGATGGCCTCCCGGTTCTTCTCCAGCTCGCCATAGGGCAGGTAGGATATGTCGAGGTCGGCTACGCGGCTGAACGCGGGCCGCTGCAACTGCGCGCGAACGTCCGTCTCGCGCGCGTCGGGCGCGACAAGGAACAGCCCCGCGGTCGCGTGAAGGTCGCCACCGCTCAAGGCCAGGTCGAGCATCCTGACGATGCCCGAATAGATCGAGGTCGAATGCTCCACCTCGAACGCCGCGGCGACATGATCGCCGGCCTTCTCAAGCCACAGCACGTCGATCAGCCGGATCGAGTCAGCGCCCTTCGACGTCGCGATCGTGTCGGGCAGGCGCTCAAGGCATCCTGCGCCCAAGGGTGATCCGTCGAAGGCGCGGCTGCGGTCGTTCGCGGCGATCCATACGTCATAGCCGAGCGCCAACCCTAGATCGCGAAGCCATGCCTGGATTTCGGTATGGGTGCGCTCGTTCTCGCCCTCGCGCTGAGCGGCCTTGCTGAGCGTGCGCGCTTCCTCACGCGCCGCCTCAAGCCGCTGCCCCCAGCTCGCCAGCGTCGCGCCGCTCACGTCGAGGGGCGGAGCCGGATAGCGATCGGAGCCGATGTCGAACAACAGACCGCCGATCGCGCCTAAATCATTCGATAGCAGCTCGCGGAAGCGGTCGTTGAGATCGAGGATGCCGGTCCGCATCGCCAGAAAATGCTCCCAGCTCCCGAGCTTCACATTCGCCCCCGTCAGCGCGTTGTAGCCCTTAACGATTGCGGTGTTGAAGGGCGGCACCAGCGTCGGGTGAAGGAAGTAGAGGAGGTTGGCGACCGCCGGACCCAGCCCCTTGATCTTCAAACGGTCGATCGCGTGGATATGGCTGATGATCTCCTCGGCCGTGTCGCAACAGGAACAGGCGTCGAGCAAGCGGCCGAACGCGCGCTGATTGTCGGGGCTCTCGTAAATGTCGGGGATGCGGAGCTTCGGCTTCCAGAGGAACGCATGGTCCGCGCCCTTGAAGATTTGCCGCTGCTCGGCGACGGAATGGACGACGGTTTCGAGCGACGATCCGCGGTAGGCGACGCCGAACGTGCCGCGCTCGATCTCGCCGACAACCTGGGTGATGCCGCGCCGGATTGATCGGAAGTTCTTCAACCGCTCGTCCCAAAGAAACCAGCTCCGATAGGTCGCGCCCTGATCGTCACGCCAGCGGGCAATTAAGCGGCGCACCAGGCCGTCATGGTCGGTGCCAGTAGAAAGACTGTCGATCTGCGCTGCCATATGTCCCCGATTGCCCCCGGCCCGCGTTTGGCGAGCTAGTAATAGACCTAAGCTGCGGCCCTTATGGCGTCGAGGGTGTAGAGCTGGCCCCCGCAATATGAGGGCAACGCCGCTCCCGCGCGTAGATTCAACATACACGCCAGCGGTGCCGACAGGGCCTTGACCCTAACACGGTGTCATACCCTACATGCTCTCGGGTCGAAGGAGTCTTGCCATGAACGACCCTCATTCCCATTCCCAAGCCGGGGGTTGCGGCTGTTCGAAGCCTGCGCCTGAATCGGTCTCCACGCCCTCATCCTGTTGCGGGGGCGGCTCGGCCGCTCCCGCAAAGATCGAGCACGAACATCATCACACCGAAGCGGGCGGCTGCTGCTCGGGCAGTAAGGACAACGATGCCGCAGCAGCAGTGATCGACGCGGTGTGCGGCATGACGGTCGATCCCGCAAAAACGACACACCATGCCGAGCACGCTGGTCATGCCTATCATTTCTGTAGCGCAGGGTGCCGGAGCAAGTTTGTCGCCAATCCTGACGCCTATCTGAGCGATAAGCCGAAACCGGAGCCGATGGCGACGCCGGGGGCGATGTGGACGTGCCCGATGCACCCGCAAATTCGCCAGGAAGGGCCGGGAACTTGCCCAATCTGCGGCATGGCGCTCGAACCCGAAGAACCGTCGCTCGACGATACTCCCAACCCTGAGCTGGTCGACTTCACGCGCCGACTGTGGGTGGCGGGCGCGCTCACGATCCCGCTGCTCGTCGTCTCGATGTTCGCGGAAATGTTAGGCCTGCATGTGGTTAGCCCTGCGGCCTCGCCTTGGGTCCAGCTCGCACTCACCGCGCCGATCGTGCTGTGGGCGGGCTGGCCGTTTTTCGAGCGGGGGTGGACATCGCTTCGTACCCGCCATCTCAATATGTTCACACTGATCGCGATCGGCGTAGGTGCCGCCTTCCTCTATAGCGTGGTCGCGACGCTCGCGCCGGGCATCTTCCCAGCGACCTTCCGCACGCATGGGAGCATGGTTCCCGTCTATTACGAGGCGGCTGGCGTCGTGGTGACACTGGTGCTGCTCGGGCAAGTGCTCGAACTGCGCGCTAGGGCGGCGACAGGGCGCGCGATCCGCGCTCTCATGGATCTCGCCCCCAAGACGGCGCGACGCTTGCAGCCTGACGGTTCTGAAGAAGAAGTCGGGCTTGCCGACGTGGCAACCGGTGACCGGCTGCGGGTCCGCCCCGGTGAAGCCATCCCGGTCGATGGCGTCGTGGTCGAGGGTCGTTCGTCGGTCGACGAAGCCATGCTCACCGGCGAACCCGCGCCGGTCCTCAAGGAAGTCGAGGCGATCGTTACCGGGGGCACCGTCAACGGGACGGGCAGCCTGGTGATGGAAGCCCGCGCGGTTGGTTCGGACACGATGCTCGCGCGTATCGTCCGCATGGTCGCGGAAGCGCAGCGAAGCCGCGCCCCGATACAGGCGGTCGCCGATCGGGTTTCAGGATGGTTCGTGCCGCTCGTCGTGCTGATCTCGATTGCGACCTTCATCACTTGGTCGCTGGTCGGCCCTGAGCCGCGCATGGGCCATGCCCTGCTTAACGCCATCGCAGTGCTGGTGATCGCCTGCCCGTGCGCGCTCGGGCTCGTCACGCCCATGTCGATCATGGTCGGCACGGGACGCGGCGCTCAGGCCGGCGTGCTGGTGAAGAACGCGGAAGCCTTACAGGGGCTGGAAAAGGTCGATACCCTTGTCATCGACAAGACGGGTACGCTCACGGAAGGCAAGCCCAAGCTGATCGCGGTCGAGACGGTCAGCGCGGTCGGAGAGAACGACATGCTCGCGCTTGCCGCGGCCGTCGAAGGCCAATCCGAACATCCGCTCGCGCACGCAATCGTCGTTGCCGCCAAAGAACGAGGATTGCAGCTCGGCACAGTCGCGGACTTTGCCTCGCAAACCGGGCTGGGTGTCAGCGCCACGGTGGGCGGCCGCTCGGTCGTGATTGGCAATGCGGTGCAAATGAGCCGGATCGGCGCTGATCTCAAGCCGGTCGACGCCGCGGCCGATCGTCACCGTGGCGAAGGCGCGGGCATCATCCTCGTCGCGATCGACGGGGCGCTCGCCGGTCTGCTCGCAGTCGCCGATCCGGTGCGCGCATCGGCGCGCGACGCTATTGCCGCGCTTCGCAAGGAGGGCCTGCGGGTCGTCATGCTCACCGGCGACAATCGTGGGACGGCCGATGCTGTCGCGCGCGCCGTGGGCGGTCTTGATGACGTGCGCGCCGATCTGCTGCCGGAAGACAAGGCGCGTATCATCGGCGAGCTGAAAGCGAGCGGCGCAAGGGTCGCAATGGCGGGCGATGGGATCAACGACGCCCCGGCGCTCGCCGCCGCGGATGTCGGCTTGGCGATGGGAACGGGAACAGACGTGGCGATCGAAAGCGCCGGCATGACGCTCACGCGCGGCGATCTCTCGGCGATCGTGCGCGCCCGCAAGCTCGCTCGCGCGACGATGCGAAATATCCGCCAAAACCTGTTCTTCTCGTTCTTGTTCAACGGAATCGGCGTGCCGGTTGCGGCCGGCGTGCTTTACCCGGTTGCCGGTATCCTGCTGTCGCCGATGCTGGCCGGTGCAGCGATGGCGCTCTCGTCCTTCACCGTGGTCCTGAACGCACTGCGGCTCAACGCGGTAAAGCTGTGAACATCGGAGCGGCGTCGGACGCCAGCGGCGTCTCCCAACGCATGATCCGCCACTATGAAAAGATTGGTTTGGTGCCCGCGCCGCCACGGCGCGGGAACTACCGGGACTACGCCGACGCTGACGTTCATCGGCTGCGATTTATCGCCAACGCGCGCGACCTGGGGTTCCCGATCGAGGAAATCCGCACGCTGCTGGGGCTGTGGTCGGATCGCGATCGGTCGAGCGCGGAAGTGAAGACGCTGGCGGAAGCCCGCGCTGCCGAACTGGGCCGCAAGGTCCGCGTCTTGGACGCCATGCGCCGCTCGCTTACCGGGCTCGCCCAAGCCTGTCATGGCGATGATCGGCCTGATTGTCCGATCATCGAACGCTTGGCTGAATAACTTGCGCGGCTAACTTTTACTCCACTTGAGCGTGATCGTGCGTCGCACCGTTTCACGCGTTTCGCGCTGCGGCTTTGCCGCACCCCTCGATCGCCGCGCGGTTGGCCGTCACGATCCTGTCGGCCCCGACGATGGCGCGGAACGCGGTGGGACTGGCGCTCTGGATCATACGCTGCCCGGCTTCCCAGCGGGGCAAGTCGAGCGTCCGCGCCGCCATGCGCTCGGGCCATTGCCAGCTCGCCGGTGCGATCTCGCGCGCGACCAGGCCCGGCACGATCGCCCATGCGAGGATGCCGGCCGCCACCCCACCCAGGGCAAACCATAGCTGCCGATTCTTCTGGTCGGCGCGTGTCCATGCGGACCCGGCGATGGCGCGAAGATCGGCCATGATGCGGGCCTTGTCCTCGCCCGCCTTGGCGAGCGCCGCCTGATCCTCGCGCCGGGCGGCGCTGCCCGCCGCGGCGATGCGCTGCGCCATCTGCTCCGGCGTCATCGCCAGCGCCGGGGCCGCTTTCAGGAATTGGCCGATGCGCGCGACGTTCTCGCCTGCCGTGTTCACGTTCTGCTGGAGCACGCCAAGCGTCTCGGTATGGTCGGGTATGTCGATCGCCGCGCTCGGCCGCCAAGCCCTCCACGGCGCAGCGCCAGCTCGCCGCGCATGGCCTCGAACGCCTCGGCCGCGCCTGCTCCGCCCTGATCGTCCTCGTTCGTCACCTGTCGTGAGCCTGCAACCCGTGATATTCCTCCGAGTTAATCAAAGGAGACCCAACAATCACCGGACCGGTCATGCCTAAGACACCACACACGAAAGGCCCGGACGAAACCCTTTCTCTCCTCGCCGATCCCTATCGGTTCATCTCCAGGCAGTGCCAGCGCCTAGGCGCAAACGCTTTTGAATCCCGTTTCCTGCTGAAAAAGACCAACTGCCTTAAGGGGGCCAAGGCCGCCGAAATCTTCTACGATACGACCCGCTTCGAGCGCGAAGGTGCCATGCCGGTCGCTATTCAGAAGACACTGCTGGGCCAAGGCGGCGTTCAGGGTCTGGACGGCGAGACCCATCGGCACCGCAAGCAGATGTTCATGGGCCTGATGACACCAGAGCGCGTGCGGGCGCTGGCGCAATTGTTCGAGGCCGAGTGGCGCAGGGCGGTGCCGGGCTGGACGCGCAAAGGAGAGATCGTCTTCTATGACGAGTTGCATGAGCCGCTGACGCGAGCGGTATGCGCTTGGGCGGGAGTTCCTCTTCCGGACGATGAAGCCGGCAACCGCGCGGGCGAGCTGCGGGCGCTGTTCGACGCCGCCGGCTCGGCGAGCCCAAGGCATCTTTGGTCACGGCTGGCCCGTCGTCGCGTCGACGCATGGGCGAAGCGGATCATTGAAGGCATTCGGGCCGGGAGCATCGGCTCGGGCTCGGGGACCGCGGCTTACGCGATAGCCTGGCATCGCGACCGGCACGACGATCTTCTTTCGCCGCACGTCGCAGCGGTCGAACTGGTAAATGTCCTTCGCCCGACCGTCGCGATCGCAGTGTACATCACCTTCGTCGCCCACGCGCTGCAAACCTGTTCAGGGATCAGGGCGGCCTTGGTTCAGCAGCCGGACTATGCCGAGCTCTTCGTCCAAGAGGTCCGCCGATTCTATCCCTTCTTTCCCGCTGTGGTGGCGCGCGCGAGCCAAGATTTCGAGTGGGAGGGGATGGCCTTTCCGGAAGGGCGTCAAGTGGTGCTAGACCTTTATGGGAGCAATCACGACGCAGCGACCTGGGCCGACCCCCAGGAGTTTCGCCCTGAGCGTTTCAGGGCTTGGGACGAAGACTCCTTCAACTTCATTCCGCAGGGCGGCGGCGATCACTATCTCGGCCATCGCTGTCCCGGCGAATGGATCGTCCTCGCGATCATGAAGGTGGCGGCACACCTCCTCGTCAACGCGATGCGCTATGACGTACCGGACCAAGACCTGAGCATCGATTTCGCCAGGCTGCCAGCGCTTCCGAAAAGCGGCTTCGTGATGCGCAACGTCCACATAGGTGGCTAGGGCCGCGTGCCGTGGTGATGGTGATCGGCTCCGTTATCGACCGTTTGCGCGAGTACGGGGTGCGATGCGACATCTACGCAGTCGAATGTTGGTTCAGCAAGTCGATCACGGCGCACCTCGCCGCCCCGTCGCCTTCGCAACGGTCGATGGTCGCAGCCAGCAGGCTTTCTAGTTGCGCCAGATCCTCCATCTTAGCGCGCACACGCTCTAGATGGTGAGCCGCGATCTCGCGGACCTCACTGCATGACGCCTGCGCAGAACCGCCAAGAGACAGGATCGCGCGCACCTCGGCCGGGGAGAAGCCGAGTTCGCGCGCGCGACGGACGAACCCAAGTGCGCGGACGTGACCGGTCCCATATACCCGCCGCCCGCCGCTTGTGCGGGGTGGCGTTGCGAGAACACCAACGCGCTCGAAGTACCGGATCGTCTCGATATTCACGCCAGTCCGGCGAGACAGCTCGCCGATCGTGATGCTTTCCTCAACGCGCATATATTGCTTGCTCCTGTAGTCACTACAGGATGCATAACGGGCTAACCCGCTAGAGGCGATAGATGAACCAAGAGACCATCCCGCGTGAACCCCTAGGCGCACCAACGTCACGACGTCGCGCCGACACGGGGCTATCCGCCCTCGGCGCGCTTGCGAGCTTAGCCGCTGTTCTAGCTGCGGCGTCATGCTGCGTCCTGCCCCTCGCACTCGCGGCGCTCGGCCTGGGGGCGGGCCTGTCCAGCAACTTCGCCGCGCTGATACCACTACGGTGGCCGCTAACGGCGACCTCCCTCATCGGCTTGGCTGCTGGGTGGTGGGCCTACGCGCAGCGGCGGAGGTCCTGTGCTGGGGACCGGTCCTGCACAATGCCGCTGCCCTCGCGCGCGACACCTATCCTGCTCGCGATCGGAACGGTTCTGACGCTTATCGCGTTCGCCTGGGACCTCCTAGAAGCGCCGCTGATGAACGCGCTTTCCTGATGCAGCTCACCTCAACCCTGACCTGTCCCAAATGCGGCGGGGTGGCCACCGAAAGGATGCCCACCAACGCCTGCCAATTCTTCTATGATTGCCGGCATTGCGCGGTGGTGCTGCGGCCCCTGGCTGGCGACTGCTGCGTGTTCTGCTCATTTGGCGATGTCCCATGCCCTCCGATCCAGGAAGCGAAAGCAAACGGGACTGTGGCGGGCTGCTGCGGGTGAGGCGATAGCTTCACGTTTCTTCGTGAACTGGGGTCCTGCTCGCCAAGGTCGCGCAAGCGAAATTGCCTACTTCGGTCTTATTCGACCGGTTCCTGACCTGCCTCAACTGCTCATTTTCGAGAGGGCATTTGAACAGGATAGCATTTCGGGCGCTTCAAAAACCCTTGCTCCTCCAGTTGCTAGAGCATGTAACCGCAATTTGCTCTCCTGCGGACGGGGGGCTGGAGGTGGCTTTTTGACGGCCCGTGTTGAAGCAATCGGTATGTCTCGACGCTCATTAGTGGCGCGGCTGGTGGCCTGTGGAACCGGCTTGGTGCTCGGTTCTCCAACGCTCGCGCGACAGACTTCCCGGTCTGCGGCCTCGTGGAACTTCGGCGCGGCTCACCTCGAATGGGAGCCGCTGGAAGTCGGCACGGGTGATACCCTCCTTGTTTCGGCACAAGTGCGCGGAGTGCCGGCGCGGGCGGTGCTCGACAGTGGCAGCGGCGCGTCGATCATGAGCACGGCGCTCGCGACGAAGCTCGGCTTGAACAATGGTGAGCGGCGCATGATTAGCGGGCTGAGCGCCAAGGCCCCGGTGCTGCTGGTCCGCGACATCGACGTACAGCTCGCCCGCGAAACCCGTCGCTTACCCTTTGCCGTTGTTGGTGATCTGAGTTCAGTGTCGGCGGCCTTCGGACGACCGATCGACGTTCTCCTCGGTGCCGATATGTTCACGGGCAGCTGCATCGCGCTCGATTTCGCGAACAGGCGTATGGCGGTCGTCAAGTCAGGCACGTTTCTCGCCGGCCCCGACTGGCGCGCTGTCGCGCTCGGACGCGGTGCCAAGCAGGAGCTGTTCATCCGGGCCTCCGTCGAGGGCCTGTCTCCCGTGCCCTTGATGATCGATCTTGGCAGCTCGGCCGCGCTGATGCTCTCGTCGGCCTATGCCCGCGATCAAGGGCTGTTGAACGGGAAGCTCGTCTCGACCGCGGCGATCGGCGGCGTCGATGGCGTGCGGGTCAACGATGCTTTCACAACCCAGAACATCAACATTGAAGGGCTTGGCGTCTCGAACGTCCCCACACTCGGGATGAGAGCTTGGCTCTCCACCAGCACGGTTGGCAATGTCGGCCTACCGCTGATCGCTCAATTCGACGTGGTGTTCGACGTGACCGCCGGATTCGTGTGGCTCCGGCCACTCGGTCCTCGTCGTCGCCTGCCGATGCTGAAGGACCGTAGCGGCCTTGGCCTCGCAGCCTCACCAACGGCGCTCACCGTCGTTCATGTGGCGGCGAACAGTCCCGCGGAAAAGGCTGGCTGGGCGGTTGGCGACCGGATCGTGGCGGTGAACGGCCATTCGATCGATGCGAACTATACGCGTGGGGAGCTCTGGCAAGTGCGCTCCCGGCCTGCTGGCACCCTCGTAAAGCTGACGATAGCCTCGGGTGATGTGCGCGACCTCAGGCTAGCCGACTATTACTGATCGGCTTGAGGGTGGCCTTTGCCGATCGCCTTCATGATCCGACAATCGGCCATGCGCGCCTTGGTGCAGCTCTGGCTGAGCATTGCCAACTCATCCCGCAACACCGCGAGTTGCGCCAGCCTCTCCTCAACATCCTTGAGGTGCTGAGCAGCGATAGCTGAGGCGGCACCACAATCCTGGTCCGGGTTCTGCGCCAGCCCCATCAACGATCGTATTTCGTCGACCGAAAAGCCGAGCCGGCGACCGTTGCGGATGAAGTGCAAACGCTCGATGTCGCTGGCATCATAGGTTCTACGGCCCGACGCCGTGCGCGGGGCGGAGCGCAGCAACCCGATCGACTCATAAAACCGGATCGTCGTCACTTTTGTCGACGTCTCGCTGGCGAGCTGCCCAATCATCACCGGCTTCATCATGCCATCCTTGCTAATGCGAACGTGTCGCACATTTCGCTTGCTTCTACAGCGACTGGAGGTGGTAAGGAAGGCCGCATGAATGCTTCTACCGAAAGCTGCGGGTGCCACGGGGAGCCCGCGCGCGCGCAAACCGATCCGGCCTATCGCCGTGCGCTGCTGACCGTCGTGGTGCTCAACCTCGGCTTCGGAGTCGCCGAGCTGTTCGGCGGGTTCATCGCCGATAGCCAAGCGCTGAAAGCGGATTCCCTCGATTTTCTCGGGGACGGGTCGATCAGCCTTATCGGTCTTCTCGCGCTTGCCTGGTCCGCACGGGCGAGGGCAAAGGTCGCGCTGACGCAGGGGTTGTTTCTCGGTGCGCTTGGCGTGGGCGTAATCGGTTTCGCGATTTGGCGCGCCCTGAACGCAACCGCGCCGGATGCCGAACTGATGGGCACAATCGGCGTTGTCGCGCTCGCGATCAATGTCGTGTCCGCCTTGGTGCTTGCGCGTTTCCGGGAAGGGGACGCCAATGTTCGCGCGATCTGGCTGTTCAGCCGCAACGACGCGCTCGCCAATGTCGCGGTGATCGCCGCGGCCGGTCTGGTGGCGTGGACAGGAAGCGCCTGGCCGGACCTCGCCGTCGCCGGCCTCATCGCCCTCCTGTTCCTCCACTCCGCTTATGAAATCGTCACTGGCGCTCGGCGCGAACTGGGAGAGCGGTAGTGCGTCTGCTCACCTTGATCCGGGCAATGCTCTCGCTGCGGCTGCTCGCCGCGCTCGCTGCGCTGCTGATCCCTGCTGCGGCATTCGCCGAACCCGGCGACGTGCAAACCGCATGGCGGCTGCTCGACTATATGGCCGTCGATTATGGAGGCGCGGTCGCGAACGGTCGGATCAAGAGCGCGTCGGAATACGCCGAAATGAATGAGTTTGCCGCGTCGGTCTCGACACGGCTTCAAGGCCTGCCGGCGAAGCCGGAGCGCCAAGCCCTCATTCAGCGGGCCGCCAACCTCCAAGCGGTAATCGCGGAAAAGGGATCGACTGAACAGGTGGCAACACTGGCGCACGGGCTCGCGGCCGATCTGCTGCGCGCCTACCCGGTGCCGCTCGCGCCCGATAAGGCTCCGAACCTCGTCTCCGGCCATGCCCTGTTCCAACAATCCTGCGCGTCCTGTCACGGCATGACGGGCAACGGCCGTGGCCCCGACGCCGCCAAGCTCGCGACACCCCCGATCGCCTTTACCGATGCCGAACGTGCGCGCCAGCGCAGCGTCTTCGCGCTCTATCAGGTGGTGACGCAGGGCATCGACGGGACGGCGATGCAGAGCTTCGCCGATCTGCCGAACGATCAGCGCTGGGCGGTAGCATTCCGAGCCGGGAGCTTCGCCTTCACGGACGCGCAGGCGCGCGAAGGCGAGCGGCTGTGGAAATCCGATCCGACCCTTCGCCGTCGCATCCCGGACCTGAAAACCCTGGTCGCACTCACCCCGGCCGCGCTCGGCGCGGCGATCGGCGACGCCAAGGCTGACGCCGTGCTCGCGTTCCTGCGTCGCCACCCTGAACAGGTGATGCAACAGGCTCCCGGCTCGCTCGCGGTCGCCCGCGCCAAACTCGCCGAAAGCGTGGCCGCTGCCCGGCGTGGCGATGCGCGGATGGCAAAAGAGCTGGCGCTGTCAGCCTATCTCGATGGGTTCGAGCCGATCGAACCAACGCTCACCGCGCGCGACGCGACGCTGATGGGCCGAATCGAGGGCGCCATGGGGGAGTTCCGCGCCGCGATCGACCGGGGCGCATCGCCCGATGATCTCGCGGAGAAGGTCACGGTGCTGGGCGGCTTTTTCGATGATGCAGAAGCGGCGCTCGCGCCCGATGCCGCCACCGAGGCGTCCACGTTCCTGGGCGCGTTCACGATCCTGCTGCGTGAAGGGCTCGAAGCCCTGCTCATCGTCGTCGCCATGATCGCGTTCCTGCGTAAAGCCGAGCGCGGCGAGGCGCTGCGGTACGTGCATGGCGGCTGGGTCAGCGCGATCATCGCGGGCGGGATCACCTGGGCGGTCGCCACCTATGCGATCGGGATCAGCGGTGCGAGCCGGGAGCTGACGGAAGGGTTTGGCTCGCTGTTCGCCGCGGTCGTGCTGCTCTCGGTCGGGATTTGGATGCACGGCAAGGCGCAGGCCGATCAGTGGCAGCGCTATATTCGCGAGAAGATGTCGCGGGCGCTCTCGGGCGGGTCGGGCTGGTTCCTGTTCGGGCTGGCGTTCGTCGTAGTTTATCGCGAGGTCTTCGAGACGATCCTGTTCTATGCCGCGCTTTCGGCGCAAGGTGACAACGGGATGCTTCTCGCGGGGGCCGGGTCGGCGATTGGACTGCTCAGCCTGATCGCTTGGGCCATGCTTCGCTACAGTCGCAAGCTGCCGATCGCGCAGTTCTTCCGCTATAGCTCCTGGCTCATGGCGGTCCTGACCGTCGTGCTGGCGGGTAAAGGCGTCGCCGCGCTCCAGGAAGCCGGCCTTATCAACATCGCACCGCTCGCGGACGTGCCACGGCTGTCGATGCTCGGCGTGTTTCCCACTTGGCAATCGGTGCTGGCGCAACTCCTGATGGCGGTCGCCATTGCGGTCGGGTTCGCCTGGAACGGGCGCGACCGATCCCGCTCGGGTTCCGGCTCAGTGACCCTTGGTTCGAATTAGTGCAATGACATGAAAACCCTTCCGTGATAGAGGCAAGCTAGTGCGAGCCTTTTTGCCTTTCCTGACATGCCTGATGCTGGTCCTGACCAGCTTCTCCGGCATGGCCCATGCCGCCGATCTGGCGGGGGGAAGCATCGCGGGCGTTGAGTTCACGGTCCATACCGCCGGTGACATCGATCAGGTGCCATCGGACTCGGACAAGAATGTCCCGCATCATCACAATTATTGTCACGGACACGACGTCGGCGCGCCTGCGCGCACGACGATGGAATATACCCCCGTCCTCACAGTGCCCAAGCCGACAATCTCCGCCTCTGCGTCGCTCGACGGCCGCACCGGCATGGTCCATTTGAGGCCCCCCCAAGCCTGACGTCCGATTTGGGCGTGCGTTGGCGCGCCCCTGTCGATCATCGTCAGGAGTCCTATTTTCATGAATCGTATCCTCGCGGCCATGCTGGCCGCAGCGTCTTGCGCCACGATGGCGCAGGCGCAGGTCGGACCGTCCGCGCCTGTTGCGCAGGATGCGCCGGTCTACACGCTTGACCAAGCGGTCAGTGCAGCGGGCGGTTCGGCCCCTGCTGCGGAAGCGGCGACAGCTGGAATCGACGCGGCCCGTGCAGGTCGCACAGTCGCCGGCTTGCGGCCCAATCCGGTGGTTCAAGGCCAAGTCGAGAATGTCATCGGCTCCGGGCCGTATCGGGGGGTCCGCAGCGCGGAAACCACGGTCGGCTTTGCGATCCCGATCGAGCTAGGCGGCAAGCGCGGCGCCCGCGTCGCGGTCGCCAATGCGCAATTGTCCCGGGCCGAGATCCAGGCCGCGATCATCGCGGCGGATGTCCGGCTTCAGGTAACGCAGCTCTATGTCGAAGCGGTCGCGGCCGATCGCCGGGTAATGACAGCCCGCGATCAGGCCCGGATCGCCAGCGATGCGCTGCGGGCCGCGAGCGTTCGCGTGCAGGCAGGGCGGGCATCGCCACTCGAGCAACAGCGCGCGGATGTCGCGCGTATCAATGCCGACGCCAATGTGGAGCGGCAGCTTCGCTTGGCCGAGGCGGCCCGCGCCAATCTGGCGCGTCGGATCGGACGGCCGATCGACGGCCTGCTCGATGACACGCTGCTCGATCGCCTTCCCGGTGTGAACGTCTATGGGCCGTTGGCACCGGTCAACACGACCGGCACACTCGCGCTGGCGGCAGCCAACGCGGATTTCTCCATTGCCGAAGCCGGCGTGCGGCTCGCGCGCGCCAATCGCGTGCCTGACCTGAACGTCGGGCCGTCGATCCGCCGCCTGGAAGCGACCAACGACATGGCGGCGGTGTTCAGCGTGTCGATCCCGATCCCGGTGTTCAACAATGGTCGCGCCGCGATTGCGCAGGCGACCGCGCAGCGGACCCAGGCGGATGCGCAGCGCCGCGTGACCGCGCTCGACATCGAACAGGCGATCACGGACGCGCAGGCGCAGGCGGCCAATGCCGCAACGACGGCTCGTGCGGCGTCGGGGCCGGCGCTGGCGGCTGCACAGGAGGCCGCCCGCATCGCGCGGATCGGCTATCGCGAGGGCAAGTTCGGCCAGCTCGAATTGCTCGATGCTGAACGCACGCTCGCCGAAACGCGGGTCGCCGCGATCGACGCGCTTGCCAATTACCAGAATGCCCGCGCGCAAGTGGAGCGACTGACCGCTCGTGCGCCCAATGGGGGGAATCAGTGATGAAGAGCTTTTATCTCGCGGGCGCGGCGTCGCTCGCCCTGCTCTTGGCTGCCTGCGGCGGCAAGGATGGCGGAAACGAGGCAACTGCCGAAGGCGCAGCTGCCAATGAGACGGCAGCGGGCACGGAAAAGGGCGGTGCTGAAGGCGGTCATGCCGGTGAAGGCGTCGTCACATTGGGTGCCGACCAGATCGCCACAGCGGGCGTCCAGGTCGGACGGCCGATCATCGGCGGGGCCGGGACGATCGAGCTGCCCGCGATCATCGAGGGCGACCCACAGGGAACGCAGGTCGTCTCGGCCGCAATTGCGGGACGCGTGGTCGCGCTCACCCGTAACCTCGGCCAATCGGTCGGACGCGGCCAGACCATTGCGGTCATCGAAAGCCGCGAGGCGGCGCAGATCAAGGGCGAGGTCGAGGCGGCGCGGGCGCGGCTTCAGCTCGCTAATTCGAACCTCGCGCGCGAACAGCGGCTGTTCGCGCAGAGAGTCTCCCCTGAACAGGATCTGATCGCCGCCCGCACAGCGGCGACGGAGGCGCGGATCGCCCTGACGCAGGCGCAGAGCATGGTTTCGGCGGCGGGTGTCGGCGGCGGCGGGCTCAACCGGCTCGGCATTGCCGCGCCGATCTCGGGCCAGATCATTGCGCGCCCCGTGACGCTGGGACAAACGGTCGCGGCGGATGCCGAACTCTATCGCATCGCCAACCTGAGCCAGGTGTCGATCGCGCTTAATCTCAAGCCCGAGGATGCGGGCCGGGTGCGTCCCGGCAATACGGTGCTGGTGAAGGCGGCAGGCCGTCAGGCGACCGCCCGCGTGACCTTCGTGTCGCCGGCGCTTGATCCGCAGACGCGGCTCGTGCCTGCGCTCGCCACCCTCGACAATCGCGGTGGCGAATGGCGGGTCGGCGAGCCTGTGACGGCAGCCGTGCAGCTCACGGGCAGCGGCGGGAGCGGGGCGGTCCGCGTGCCGACGACGGCGGTCCAGAGTTTCGAGGGCAAGTCGGTCGTGTTCGTGCGCACGCCCACCGGCTTCAAGGCGACCCCGGTCCAGCTCGGCGATGCGTCGGGCGACACGGTGATCGTCCGGTCGGGCCTGACCGGCAACGAACAGATCGCCACCACCGGAAGTTTCACGCTCAAGGCCGAGATCGGCAAGGGCGAAGCGAGCCACGAGGATTAAGCCATGATCGCCCGTATCGTAACCTGGGCGGTCGAGAAGCGCTGGCTAGTCCTGCTCCTCACCGTCATCGTCGCCGCCATCGGCGCCTTTTCCCTCTACCGGCTACCGATCGACGCGGTGCCGGACATCACCAACAATCAGGTCCAGATCAACGTCCGCGCGCCTGCCCTCTCGCCCGAGCTGGTCGAGAAGCAGGTGTCGTTTCCAATCGAAACCGCGCTCGCCGGCACCCCCGGCCTGGAATATACGCGCTCGTTGAGCCGCAACGGCTTCGCGCAGATCACGGCGGTCTTTTCGGACGCGACGGACATCTATTTCGCCCGCCAGCAGGTGGGCGAGCGTCTGCGGGGCGTGCAAGAGAATCTGCCCGACGGCGTGAACCCTGAAATGGGTCCGATCGCGACAGGCCTGGGCGAGGTGTACATGTACACCGTTCGTCTCGATCATCGCGAGGACGACAAGCACAAGCCCGGTGAACCGGGCCAACAGCCCGATGGCAGCTACATCACGCCAGAGGGCGAGCGACTGACGACCGAAGAGGACAAGGCGACCTACCTGCGCACCGCGCAGGACTGGATCGTGACGCCGCTTCTGAAGACCACACCGGGCCTCGCCGGTGTCGACTCGATTGGCGGTTACGCCAAGCAGTTCCTCGTCGTGCCCGACGTGCAGAAGCTGGCCTCGCTCGGCATCACGCTGACGGACCTGGGAAATGCGCTGGAGCGCAATAACACCAGCGTCGGCGGTGGCTTCGTCAATCGCAATGGCGAAGGTCTGGCTGTTCGCTCGGATGCGCTCGTTCGCAATGCCAGCGAGTTGGCCAGGACCGTGATCGCGACACGTAACGGCGTGCCGATCACGGTCGAACAAGTTGCGACTGTGAAGACGGGTCAGGCGATCCGCATGGGTTCGGCATCGGAGAACGGTACCGAAGTCGTCGTCGGCACGGCGATCATGCGGATCGGCGAGAACAGCCGCATCGTGTCGACCGCGGTCGCTGAGAAACTGAAGACGATCAACGCTTCGCTGCCTCCTGACGTCGTAATTCAGCCGGTGCTGAACCGCACCGAGCTGGTCAATTCGACGATCAAGACGGTCGCGAAAAACCTGTCCGAAGGCGCGGTGCTGGTCATCGTCGTGCTCTTCCTGCTGCTCGGCAACTTCCGTGCGGCCCTGATCGCGGCGTTGGTCATCCCGATCACCATGATGCTGACAGGCTTTGGTATGCTGCGCGCTGGGGTCTCGGCCAATCTGATGAGCCTTGGGGCTTTGGACTTCGGTCTGATCGTCGACGGCGCCGTCATCATTGTCGAAAACGCGCTGCGCCGGCTTGCCGAGCAACAGCATCATGAAGGCCGATTGCTCAGCGTCAAGGAACGGCTCGCGACCGTGGCAGCCGCTGCGCGTGAGATGATCCGTCCCTCTGTGTACGGGCAGGCAATCATCATCCTCGTCTACGTACCGCTGCTCACGCTGACCGGCGTGGAGGGTAAAACGTTCGGACCGATGGCGCTGACCGTCATCATCGCGCTCGCCTTCGCCTTCATCCTCTCTCTCACCTTCGTGCCGGCGATGATTGCGATCTGGCTGTCGAAGAAGGTCGAGGAGAAGGACGGCCGCATCATCACGTGGCTGAAGAAGCGCTACGAACCCGGTCTCGACCGGGCCATGAAGCGCCCGACGCTGACGATCGGTGCGGGTGTGGGAAGCCTTGTGGTGGCGGCGCTTGCTTTCACTACGCTCGGCTCGGTGTTCCTGCCGCAGCTCGACGAAGGCGATTTGCTGATCCAGTCGCTCCGCATTCCGGCAACGTCGGTCCAGCAGAGCCAGGCGATGCAGGTGCCGATCGAGCGGATGATGTCGAAGCAGCCGGAGGTGCAATTCGTCTATTCCAAGACGGGCACCGCCGAGCTGGCGGCCGACCCGATGCCGCCGAACGCGACCGACATGTTCGTCATCCTGAAGCCGCGCAAGGATTGGCCGGATCCTGAGCTTCCCAAGGAGGAGCTGGTCAGCCGGATCGAGGGTAATCTCGCGAAGATTCCGGGAAATGCCTACGAGATCACCCAGCCCATCCAGATGCGCTTCAACGAGCTGATCGCCGGCGTGCGCGGCGACATCGCGGTGAAGGTGTTCGGGGACGACTTCAACCAGATGAACCGGACGGCCGAGCAAATCGCGGCGGTGCTGCGCAGAACGCAAGGCGCAGCGGACGTGAAGGTGGAGCAGACGACCGGTCTTCCCATGCTCGACATTCGCGTCAACCGCGACGCGATGGCGCGGTTGGGCGTTACGGCTCAGGATGTGCAGGACACCGTGACTGCGACGATCGGCGGGCGAACATCGGGCCAGATCTTCGAGGGCGACCGTCGCTTCCCCGTGGTGATCCGCCTGTCGGAGGCGCAGCGTGCCGACATCGGCCTGCTCCAACAGGTGCAGGTGCCGGTGGCAGGCGGCGGCTATGTACCGCTGTCCAGCGTCGCCGAGATCAAGGTGGTCGATGGTCCGAACCAGATCAGCCGCGAGAACGGCAAGCGGCGCGTGGTGGTGCAAGCCAACGTGCGTGGCCGCGACGTCGGATCCGTCGTGGCGGATGCGCAGGCGGCGATCGGCAGCCAACTCCGGCTGCCTGCCGGCACCTATCTCGAATGGGGCGGCCAGTTCGAGAACCTCCAATCGGCAAGCGAACGGCTGAAGCTGGTCATTCCGGCTTGCTTCATCTTGATCCTGCTGCTCCTCTACGGGGCGTTGGGATCGGTCCGCGACGCCGCGATCGTGTTCACCGGCGTGCCTTTCGCGCTGGTGGGCGGCGTCCTGTTGCTGTTCCTGCGGGGCATGGACTTCTCGATCTCGGCGGCAGTGGGCTTCATCGCCCTCTCGGGCATCGCGGTCCTCAACGGCCTCGTCATGGTCAGCTCGATCCAAGATCTGATCCGATCAGGGATGAGCCGCGAGGAAGCCGCGCATGTTGGCGCGATGCAGCGTCTGCGACCCGTCATCATGACCGCGCTAGTCGCCAGCCTCGGCTTCGTGCCGATGGCGCTGGGCGAAGGCGCCGGCGCAGAGGTTCAAAAGCCTTTGGCGACGGTCGTCATCGGCGGTCTGATCTCGGCGACGCTTCTTACGCTGTTCGTGCTGCCGACACTCTATGCCCGGTTCGGGCAGAAAGTGATCGAGAAACCCGAGCACTACAATGAGGAGCATGAAGGGGACGACCACGGTCAGACCTTCGTGAACAACTTGGCCTGATGGATGGGCGGGGCGATCCGCGATCGCCCCGCCCATCTCTGGGAGATGGGGATATGCCTCGCACCATAACCAGCTCGATGCTTCACGGCGGGCCACTGCGCATCTGGTCGGCACTCACCGATCCGGATCATCGCCGGGCGTGGAGTCCGCTCGTATTTCTCGATGATCCGTCCCGGCTCGGCGACACAGAATGCACCTTTGCGATCCAGGGCATCACCCGGCCAATTCGGACGCCAGCACGGATTGATCGATTCGATAAACCGCACGCCTTCGCTTGGTCCTGCGGCATCCCCTATCTGTTCACGCTCGAAGAGCGGTACGAGCTGGCGGGGGACGATGGCGGCACCAGGCTAACGCATAGCTGCACGCTGCGCGGGGCGCTCTCCCTGCCGTTCGCGGCGATGATGTTGCGCCGCCTGCGATCCCTGATGGTCGAATCTGACGATCGCCTCGCAACCTATCTCCGCTGGCGGGTAGGTCAGCCTGCCCGGGCTATCAATCGTCAGCGCGTCCCCTTCCGCTACAGGAGGAAGGCGCGATGATGATGCACTGTAAGCGGGTGCTGCCCGCCGTCATCCTCGTTGTCGGGCTCGCGGCGTGCTCGGAAAGAAAGCCGCCAGCCCCGCCAACGGAGCAGCAGATCCATTCGTCCGACAGCGCCGTGGCGACCGGGGAAATGGGGCGGCATAGATATCGCTGTTCCGACGGGGAACCGCTGTTCGTCGATTACAAGGACAACGGCCTGCAGATCGATTTGCGGCGCTCCAACGGGGGACCGCCGATGATGCTGACCGCGCCAGCGCAGGGCCTGCAATATGTCGGCGAAACAGCCACCGCGACCTTCAAGGGGTCGCAGCTCACCATCGTGGAAGGCGATGGCCGTACCCGGATCTGCGAGCGGGAAGGCACGCGATGAACTGCCCTGCCTTCGAACGCCACAGGGCGCTTCGTCGGAAGAGACCGATGTCTGACACGTCGATTTCAAATGTGACAACCTTGTGCGGCCTGAATCGGGCCGGTCTGGCGATCGCGCGCCTCGGCGTCGTTCTCGTCTCCGGGGCGGTTATAGGGGCGTGTAATCCAGCGCCGACCCAGCCTACCGAGCCGGCGCATGAAAAGCATCTGACGTCGAAACTAATCGCGCAGCGCATCATGTACTGCGACGACGGCACACGCGCCGATGTCGACTTCATCGATGACGGCTTGAAAATGGCCGTCACCTGGCTGCCGAAGGGCAGGACCGAGATCCTGCGCGCGCAGCGAACCGGTGACGAGTTTCGCGGCGACCATTCGCGGGCTGTCGTGGCGGGCGGATCGATCGCGTTCACGCGACGCGGGAAGATCCGCGTCTGCCACCGAACCCCGGAGGAGTCCTAGGAAATGCAGGCACTGCTCTATACGCTTGCGCCTGTGCTGGCGGTCGTGCTCGGCGCGATTGTCGCGAGCCGCACCAAGTTGAAACCTGGCCTCGTGGCGGGCCTACAGCATCTCGCTGCCGGCGTCGTGTTCGCGGCGGCAGCGACCGAAATCCTGCCGCAGGTCAAGCATGAGGCATCGCCCAGCGCGACGTTGATCGGCGGGGCGGCGGGCGTCGCGACCATGCTGGGGCTCAAGGCTCTTGAGGCCCGCTTCAAGGGGCCGATGGCGCTACTCGCCGCGATCGGCATCGACATTCTGGTCGACGGCCTGGTGCTCGGCCTCGCTTTCGTGGCGGGCGAGAAGGCAGGTCTCCTGCTGACGATCGCGCTCACTCTGGAAGTGTTATTTCTGGGACTGACGCTGACCGACGAGCTGGCGGAAACCTATCGCTCGCGCTTGCGCATCATCGTGATCGTCTCGGCATTGGCCCTGCTGCTGCCGATCGGCGCGCTCGCTGCCGTGCCGGTCGCCGCGCTGTCGCCGGTGATGATCGCCGGCTTCCTCAGCTTCGGGCTGATGGCGCTGCTCTACCTCGTCACGGAGGAGTTGCTGGTCGAGGCGCACGAGAAACCCGACACCCCGCTCATCAGCTCGATGTTTTTCGTCGGCTTCCTGGCCCTGCTGACACTTGAGGAGATGATGGGATGATCCCGGGCAACGACAACAATGGCGGGCAGGAGCGCCGCACACTGTGGATCGTCCTGCTGCTGAACGCGGCGATCGCTGCGGGCTTCTTCGTTTCCGGCTTCTTCGCGGACTCGAGCGCGCTGATCGCCAACGGCGTCGACAACCTGTCCGATACGGCTGTGTATGCGCTGAGCCTTGTGGCGCTCACCCGGGGCCAGACATGGAAGACACGCGCCGCGGTCGCTTCGGGCGTCATGCTGCTGATCTTCGCGGGCGGCATCTTGATCGATGTCGGACGGCGCTACGTGCAGGGCAGCGAGCCCATCGGACCTACCATGATGGTCATGTCCGCGATCGCCGGCGTCGTGAATTACCTCTGCCTGCGGCTGCTCCAGCGCCTCAAGGATCCGGACGTCAATCTCCGGGCCGCAACCACCTTCAGCTTCAACGACTTCATTTCCAACGGCGGCATCCTGATCGCCGGCGTGCTGGTGCTGTGGTTGGGTACCAATTGGCCGGACCTGCTGGTCGGCTTCGCCACCGCCATCATCGCCATCAAGGGCGGTGTCGAAATCCTGCGCGACGCGCGCGCCGAAACCAAGAAAAGCGAAAGGAGGTCGTCATGAACGACAAGCTCGAACTCGACATTCCAGTGTTGTTGCCGGACCTTCCTGACGCGGCCGATGCCTGCCTGGACCGTCTCGTATCAACCCTGTCAAAGCGCGAAGGTGTCGAGCGGGCGCATGTGATCTGTCTCGACGGCAACACGCCAGCGGCGCTGTGCATCCATTTCGATGCCGCCAAGCTGCCGCTGCCACGGTTGCGCGAAATGGTGCGCGCCGCAGGTGCCGAAATCACCGAGCGCTACGGCCATGCGATCTGGCAGGTGACGGGGATCAACCACGAACGTCGGGCGCGCACGGTCAGCGATGCGCTGTGCGCCTTGCCCGGCGTGGTCCAGGCAAGCGCCAGCACCAGCGGGTCTGTCCGGGTCGAATATGATCGCCGCGAAACCACCGAAGAGGAGGTGCGCGCTGCGCTTCGCAAGCTGAAGGTGAGGGTGGGCAAGCGGGTCGCTGCCGATGAACATGCCGGCCACGACCACGGCCCCGGGGGCCACGGCGCGGGCGAAGAGAAGCACGGCCCCGGCGATGGCCACGACCATAGCCACGCCGAATTTCTCGGCCCCAATACCGAGCTGATCTTCGCGCTCGCCTGTGGCGCGCTGCTGGGGATCGGCTACGCGATCGAGAGGCTGGTCGCTGGCGCGCCCGAATGGCTGCCGACCGCCTGCTATATCGCAGCCTATTTCTTCGGCGGATTCTTCACGCTGCGCGAGGCGATCGACAACCTCCGGATGAAGAAGTTCGAGATCGACACGCTGATGTTGGTCGCTGCGGCCGGCGCCGCTGCGCTGGGCGCATGGGCCGAAGGTGCGCTGCTGCTGTTCCTGTTCAGCCTCGGCCATGCGCTTGAGCATTATGCAATGGGCCGCGCCAAGAAGGCGATCGAGGCGCTGGCGAAGCTCGCGCCCGAAACCGCGACCGTGCGACGCGGCGGGCAGACCAGCGAAATCCCGGTCGAGCAGATGGTCGTCGGGGACATTGCCATCGTCCGCCCGAACGAGCGCCTGCCTGCCGACGGCTTCGTCATCAAGGGCACCAGCGCGATCAACCAGGCCCCGGTCACGGGTGAAAGCATCCCGGTCGACAAGGTGCCGGTCGCAGATGCCGCAGCGGCACGCGCCAAGCCCGATGCAGTCGACGCGGAAAGCCGGGTTTTTGCTGGTACGATCAACGGCGGCGGCGCGATCGAGATCGAGGTGACACGCCGTTCCAATGAAAGCGCGCTTGCCAAGGTCGTGAAGATGGTGAGCGAAGCGGAGACGCAGAAGTCGCCGACGCAGCGCTTCACCGACCGGTTCGAACGGATCTTCGTGCCCGCCGTCCTGGTCCTGTCAGTGCTCCTGCTGTTCGCATGGGTGGTCGTCGACGAGCCGTTCCGCGACAGCTTCTATCGCGCGATGGCGGTGCTGGTGGCGGCAAGCCCGTGCGCGCTCGCGATCGCAACGCCGAGCGCGGTCCTGTCGGGCGTTGCCCGTGCAGCGCGGGGCGGCGTGCTCGTGAAGGGCGGTGCACCGCTCGAAAACCTCGGGTCGCTCAAAGCGATCGCTTTCGACAAGACGGGCACGCTGACCGAAGGTCGTCCGCGCATCACTGATGTCGTGCCCGTCGATGGCGCCGATGAAGGCGAGTTGCTGGCGCTGGCTGTCGCCGTCGAAGCGTTGAGCGACCATCCCCTGGCCCAAGCGATCGTCAAGGACGGCCGCGAACGTCTGAACGATCGTGCCGTGCCGACTGCCGGCGACCTCAAGAGCCTGACCGGTCGGGGCGTCACCGCGAGCGTGGATGGCGAGACGGTGTGGATCGGCAAGGCCGAGATGTTCGGAAGTGAGGGCATTCCGGCGCTGGGGCAGGGCGCGCAGGACGCAATCGCGAAGCTGCGCGAGAACGGCCGCACGACAATGGTGGTCCGCAAGGGGGACCGCGACCTGGGCGCGATCGGCCTGATGGACACGCCTCGCGAAGCTGCCAAGACCGCGTTGCGTCGGCTGCACGAGATGGGCGTGTCGCGGATGATAATGATCTCCGGCGATCACCAGAAAGTCGCCGAAGCGATCGCCGACGAAGTCGGGATCGACGAAGCGTGGGGCGACCTCATGCCCGAAGACAAGGTTGCCGCGATCAAGAAGCTCGCCGGCGAAGACAAGGTCGCGATGGTGGGCGACGGCGTGAACGATGCGCCGGCGATGGCAAGCGCCACGGTCGGCATCGCGATGGGCGCGGCGGGGTCGGACGTTGCGCTGGAGACAGCCGACGTGGCGCTGATGGCCGACGATCTGGCGCACCTGCCATTCGCAGTCGGTCTTAGCCGCCATACCCGTGGAATCATCCGGCAGAACGTCTTCGTCAGCCTGGGTGTCGTCGCCTTCCTGGTGCCTGCTACCATCCTCGGCCTCGGCATTGGGCCAGCGGTGGCGGTTCATGAGGGATCGACGCTGCTCGTCGTCATCAATGCGCTCAGGCTGCTCGCCTACCGCGATCCGGCAGGGAAGGCGGCATGAAGTGGCTGATCGCCTTCGACCTCGACGGCACGCTTGCCGAGAGCAAGCGGCCGTTATCGGAGGATATGGCCGCAATCCTCGCCCGATTGCTCGCCATCACGGATGTGGCGGTGATCTCGGGCGGGGACTGGCCGCAGTTCGAAAAGCAGATCGCCTCGCGCCTTCCTGCCGGCGTCGCGCTCGACCGTCTCTGGTTGATGCCGACCACAGGCACGAAACTCTATCGGTTCATCAATGGCGCTTGGCGCGCGGTCTATGCCGAACTGTTCGACGACGCGGAGAAGGCGAAGATCCGCACGGCCTTCGATCAGGCGCTGACCGATGCCGGTCTCGCCGACGAACGTATCTGGGGCGAACGGATCGAGGACCGGGGCAGCCAGATCACCTTTTCGGGCCTGGGGCAGGCAGCGCCGCTGAAGGAAAAGGAAGCGTGGGATCCTGACCGAAAGAAGAGGACCGCGTTGCAGGCCACGTTGCGCGCGAAGCTGCCGGAGCTCTCGATCAATCTCGGTGGCACGACATCGATCGACGTGACCAGAGCAGGGATCGACAAGGGCTATGGCCTGAAGCGCCTGAGTGCCGAGAGCGGTGTCCCGCTCGACGGGATGCTGTTCATTGGGGATGCGATATTCCCCGGTGGGAATGACTATCCCGCTGCTGAAATCGGCCTCGACACAGTGAGGGTGCGCGACGTCGCGGAAACCACCGCCGTCGTGACCGCCATCATCGCGTGTCTGCACCGATAGGATCAAGATACATGGTCGGCTCCATCGCGGAATGCCGCATTGTCAAAGCTCTGGCTTCTGTCGCTTAGGGCAGCGCTTCCTAAAACGAAAAGAAGGCAATGTGCGCGTCTCCGCGAACAAAGCCTCCAGCGATCAATCTAAGAGATTCCGCCGCGCTTCTCAATCGTAGGGGGCGTTTGCGGGAGGGGGCGGAATCCTACGCTAAGGATTTGGGCCAGCGATATTCCCCGGTTGGATTGATGTGTTCCCATCCCAACGGCGAGACGTGGGCGAGTAGATCAGGCGCGATATGGGTACCGCTGGCGGCCCGGGTATTGACGACCTCGCCGAGCTTCATGGTGTTCCAGAATATGATGATGGCGGCGAGCAGGTTCATTCCGGCGATGCGATAGTGCTGGCCTTCGCCGGATCGATCCCGGATTTCACCTCGGCGGTGGAAGCTGATGGCGCGCTTTAGGGCGTGGTGGGCCTCACCCTTGTTGAGGCCGATCTGAGCCTGGCGCTGGAGGCCGGCATCAAGAATCCAGTCGATCATGAACAGGGTTCGCTCGATGCGGCCCACCTCTCGCAATGCGAGGGCCAGCTCATTCTGGCGCGGGTAAGAGGCGAGCTTGCGAAGAATCTGGCTGGGGGCGACGATCCCCGCTGCGATCGTCGCCATGATGCGCAGGATGTCGGGCCAGTTGCGCTCGATGTGCGGTTCATTGATCTTACCTCCGACCAGCGCTCGCACATTGGCCGGCGTCGCGTTGGGCGTGAAGGCATAGAGTCTTTTCTGAGGGAGATCGCGGATACGGGGGGCGAACCTGTAGCCGAGCAAGGCGCAGGCGGCGAACACATGATCGGTGAAGCCGCCCGTGTCGGCAAAATGCTGGCGAACGCGGCGGCCCGCGTCATTCATGAGCAGCCCGTCCAGGATATAGGGAGCCTCGCTGACCGTTGCCGGGATCACCTGGGTTGCGAACGGCGCATATTGATCGGACACATGGCTGTATCCCTTGAGGCCCGGGACGTTGCCATATTTCGCGTTGATCAGATTCATCGCCTCGCCCTGCTCGGTAGCAAGGAAGAACTGCCCGTCGCTGGATGCCGATTGCCCTTGTCCCCAGAAGGCGGCCATGGGCAGGGCGGCGTGGGCCTCCACGATCATGGCGAGCGCCCGATCATAGGCGCTGCCTTCGACATGCCAGCGCGCGATCCGCAGCAATTCCCAGAAGCTGTGCGTGTTGGTCGCCGCCGCCATCTTGCGCAAACCGAGATTGACGCCTTCCGCCAGCAACACGTTCATCAGGCCGATCCGGTCGCTGCAGGGCGCGCCGGTGCGCAGATGCGTGAACGCCTCGGAAAATCCGGTTCGCTCATCGACTTCCAGCAACAGATCGGTGATCCTCGCGGGCGGGAGCTGTTGATAGAGATCGAGCACGAGATCCTCGGCCCCTTCGGGCGTGTCGGCCCTCAGCTTGTCGATGTGCAGCTTGCCGTTCTCGATGATGCCGCCTGGGATCGTGCCGGTTCGCGCCGCGCGGCCAAACTCCTTCAGCCGTGTATCCAGTCGAGCCCTGCGCTCGGCCAGCCATTCGCCGGGTCGCAGCGGCACGGCGAGCCGCGCGGTCTGCTCTATCGCCTGTGGCGGGACCAGAAGCTGCTTGAGGTCGCCATAGCGGCGCGATCCCGCCAACCATATGTCACCGGACCGGAAGGCGTCGCGGATGTGGAACAGCACCGCGATTTCCCAAAGCCGGTGGTCGCCGCTGGGCTCAGCGCGAAGATGACGATGCCATTTCGAGTTGGGACGTAGAAAATCCACCGGCGGATCGACCTTGATCCGGGGACCGGTGAGAGGATGGTCGAAAACGTACGCTAAGCACAAAGCCGTGTCAGCGATCGTATGACATCACGGATGGCCGGCTTTCCATTTTACCGGAATACGCAAGTAGGTGACACCGTTCGCCTCCGCCTGATCGAAATGGCCCGCGCGGATGTTGACCTGGATCGAGGGCAGCAGGAGCTTGGGCACGGATAGCCCGGCGTCACGCTGCTCGCGCATGGCGACGAAGTCGTCCTCATTCACACCGTCATGGACGTGGACGCTCGACCGTCGCTGCTCGCCCACCGTCGTCTCCCAGCGATAGTCGTCGCGACCCGGTGCCTTGTAGTCGTGGCAGAGGAACAGTCGCGTCTCGTCGGGCAGCGCCAATAGCCGGCGGATCGAGCGATAGAGCGTCCGCGCATCCCCGCCCGGGAAGTCGGCGCGGGCGGTGCCATAGTCGGGCATGAACAGCGTATCCCCGACGAACGCCGCATCGCCGATCAGATAGGTCACGTCGGCCGGGGTGTGGCCGGGGACATGCAGCACCTCGACCGCCAGCGCCCCGATCGCGAACTGGTCGCCATTCTCGAACAGGCGGTCGAAGTCCGAGCCGTCCGTTTTCAGATCATCCATCGCGAACACGGGGCGGAAGATTTTCTGCACGTCGCGGATATGCGCGCCGATCCCGATCCATGCGCCTGTATGCGCCTTGATGAAGGGTGCGGCCGACAGATGATCGGCATGAGCGTGCGTCTCCAGCACCATCGCGATCCGCCAGTCCTGCTCGCGGGCGAAGGCGACGATCCGCTCGGCCGAGCGCGTGTCGGCGACGCCGCTCGCCATGTCGAAGTCGAGGACTGGATCGATCACCGCCGCAGTCCGTGTCGCGGGATCGCCGACGAGGTAGCTAATCGTATTGGTCGGCTCGTCGAAAAACGCCTCGATGAGGGGCTGAGTCATGATTTTCTCCGTTAGCGCTTGCTAATATATTAGCTGGTGCTACATAAGCAACACCTAATGGAGTGGCGATGATGCTCAAACCGCCGATGGACCTGGCGACATTCGAGGCGAAGGCCGGGCAGGTCGCCGACACGCTGAAGGCGATCGGCAATGCTCGCCGGCTGATGCTGCTGTGCAAGCTGGTCGAGCATGGCGAGATGACGGTCGGCGATCTGGCCCGTGATGTCGGCTTGTCGCAGTCGGCCTGCTCGCAGCACCTGGCCAGGATGCGCGACGAGGGTCTCGTCACCTACCGGCGGGAGAGCCAGACGCTCTGGTACGCCATCGCGGATGCCCGCGTCGAAACGCTGCTCGGCACTCTCTACCAGCTCTACTGCAAGGATTGATGCGATGACGCTCGCGACCCTTTCTCCCGACGATACCCGTGCCGCGATCGATGCCGGTGCGCGCCTGATCGACATTCGCGGTGCCGACGAGCATGCGCGCGAACGCATTCCCGGCGCGATGAACGTGCCGCTCGACCGGATCGGCGATCTCCCGCGCGACGATCGTCCGGTCGTCTTTCACTGCAAGTCCGGGATGCGCACCGCCGCCAATGCGGCGCAGCTCGGCGCGGCAGCGGGTGGCGCGCCGGCCTATATCCTGGGCGGCGGCATCGATGCGTGGCGGCAGGCAGGACAGCCCACCGTCGCCGATCGGTCGCAGCCGTTGGAAATCATGCGGCAGGTGCAGATTACCGCCGGTGGGCTGGTGCTGATCGGCGTTCTGCTCGGCACGTTCGTCGCTCCCGGCTTCTTCGGGCTGTCGGCGTTCGTCGGGGCGGGGCTGATGTTCGCGGGCGTGACGGGGTGGTGCGGCATGGCCAACCTGCTGCGCGTCATGCCCTGGAACCGGCGCGCGACAGCCTGAGGCGATCGTGGACACCGCTGCCACCCTTGCCGCGCTTGCATCGGGCGGCGTGATTGGCCTGATCCTCGGCCTTGTCGGCGGAGGCGGGTCGATCCTCGCCGTGCCACTCCTGATCTATGTTGTCGGCGTCGGATCACCGCACGCTGCGATCGGGACGGCCGCTGTCGCCGTCACCGTCAATGCGCTTGCCAGCCTGGTCGGCCATGCGCGAGCGGGCCGCGTGAAATGGCGGTGCGCCAGTGTCTTCGCCGTCTCCGGAATGATCGGCGCGGCGCTGGGGGCGGAGTTGGGCAAGGCGTTCGACGGCAAGCGACTGCTTGTCCTGTTCGGGCTTCTGATGATTGGCGTCGGTTTGTCGATGTTGCGCAAGCGCCGCACGGCGGAAGCGCCGGACGTGCGACTGACCCGCGATAGCGCCTCGACGCTGCTGCCGCGCTTGGTTCCGATCGGGCTGGGCGTCGGGCTTGCCGCCGGCTTCTTCGGGATCGGGGGCGGCTTCCTGATCGTGCCGGGGCTGATCCTCGCGACCGCGATGCCGCTGCCCTTCGCGATCGGCACGTCGCTGGTCGTCGTCAGCGCGCTGGGGTTGACCACCGCCTTGTCCTACGCCCTGTCGGGGCTGGTCGACTGGAGCGTGACCGCGATGCTGGTCGTGGGCGGCGTCGCTGGAACGATCGGCGGTATTGCATTGGGCAAGGTTCTCGGCACCCGTAAGGGGCTGCTCGAACGTGGCTTTGCCGCCGTCGTGATTGCGGTAGGAACCTACGTTACGGCATCGTCGCTCTGAACCTGAGCAGCTTCAGCCGACTGCTATCGGCGCCCTCGCGCCAACAGCTTTTCACCATCGGGCCTGATCTCGCCCTTCGGCGTGACGTGTCGGTAGAGTGTTTGGCGCGTCACGCCGAGTTCGGCGCATAGCTCCGCGACCTTGGTTTCCGGTTTGCCCATCGCGGCCTGGGCGAGACGCAGTTTGGCCGGCGTCATCTTGAACGGACGCCCGCCGTGCCGACCGCGTGCCCGAGCGGACTCCAGACCGGCGCGCGTGCGCTCGACGATCAGTTCTCGCTCGAACTCGGCGAGGCCGGCGAAAATCGCGAAGATCAGCCGACCGTTGGCGGTGGTTGTGTCAATCGACGCGCCTTCGCCCGCCAGCACCTTCAACCCGATGCCACGCTTCGTCAGATCACCAACCGTATTGACGAGGTGGCGCAAATCGCGGCCGAGCCGATCGAGTTTCCAGATGACCAGCGTGTCGTCGCGGCGCAGCGCCTTCAGGCAGGCGTCCAGTCCCGGTCGCTTGTCGAGCCGGCCCGATGCGGCATCCTCATAGATATGCTCGGGATCGACGCCGGCCGCGACCAGCGCGTCGTGCTGCAGGTCGTGGACCTGGCTGCCGTCCGCCTTGGACACCCGCGCGTAACCGATCTGCGTTGTCACATATACGTCCGTTCACGTGACGGAGCGGCATTGCCCGTCGATCAATCGCGATAATGTCACATAACCCGTCTTCTGGTCTATGCTCCATGAACGGGTACGCTTTCCTGTTTCGTGACGAACAGGAAGCCGATGCCGACCAAGACCATCCTGTCGCCCGCGCAGCGTGCTGTGATCTTCGACCCGCCTGCCGATCGCGCGACGATCGAACGGCTCTATACGCTCGGTCCCGACGATCTGGCACAGGTGGCGCGACGTCGGCGCGGGGCGAACCGGCTCGGCTATGCGGTGCAGCTTTGCTACCTGCGTCATCCCGGTCGCAGGCTACTGACGGGGGATGCGGTGCCCGCCGCCATGCTCGCGCTGCTCGCCGATCAGATCGGGTGCGTAGCCGACGACTTCACCGGCTATGCCACGCGCCCCACGACATTGCGCGAACACCGGGCCGAGATCGAAGCTCTGCTCGGTCTGCGCGCCTTCGCGCGGGTGGATGTACGGGCGATGCTGGCGCTGGGATCGGAGATTGCCGCTTCGACTGATAGAGGTGAGACGATCGTCACAGGCATGGTCGATCGCTTGCGGGCGGACCGGATCGTACTGCCGGCGACATCGACGCTGGAACGGCTCGCCCTCATCGTGCGGACACGGGCGCGCAAGGCGGCCCATTCCAATCTGATCCGCGACTGTTCGACCGAACAGGAAGCCGCACTCGAACACATGATCGCCTCCGACGATGATGGGCGCACCCGGCTAGGATGGATACGCGAATGGCCGGAAGCACCATCGGCCGCGAACCTGAAGGGAATCGTCGAACGGCTCGACACCGTGCGCGGCATCGGGATCGCGGCTGATCGAGCACGACGTATCCATGCTGCTCGCTATGCCGTCATTGCGCGGACCGCCGGCATCGTCACCGCCCAGCACCTGCGGCGTCTCGAACGTCCGCGCCGGCTCGCCATGCTCGTAGCTTCCGTGATCGAGATGGAAGCGACGTTGACCGACGCCGCGCTGGTCATGGTGGAGAAGATGGTGGGCGCGCTGTTCCGCCGTGCCGACCGCACCCGCTCCGATCGGCTGCTCGGCCAGGCACGGATGCTGAAGGACACCGCGCGTTTCCATGCCCGGCTCGGTCGCCTGCTGGTAGATGCTCGTGCGAGCGGGCGCGATGCCTTCCGCGCGATCGACGCGAAGATGGGCTGGGATCAGCTCGAACGCAGCATCCGCTTTGCCGAGGATCTGACGCGCTCGGCCGATGACGGGCTGGAAGAAGTGGTCGAACGCTATCCCGCCGTGCGGCGTTTCGCCCCGACGTTTCTCGCCGCTTTCACCTTCCGCACCGCGCGGTTGGCTGATCCGCTGCTCGGCGCGATCGAGGTGCTGCGCACGATGTACCGCGACGGTCGATCGGTCCTGCCGAAGCGAGTGCCGACCAGCTTCATCAAGCCGCGCTGGCGCAAGGTCGTGCAGCCGGCGGAAGGGACGATAGACCGGCGCGCCTATGAGATCGCAGTGATCGCCCACCTGCGCGAGCGGCTCGGCTCGGGCAGCATCTGGGTGGACGGCAGCCGCGCCTATCGCACGCTCGACGACTATCAGCTGCCCATGCCCGCCTTCGAAGCGATGCGCGCGAGCGGCGATCTGCGCCTGGTTGTGCCGACCGACTTTTCCAAATGGTACGAGGAACGCCGCACCCTGTTGGCCCGGCGCATGACGGAGGTGGAGCGCGCAGCCGCAGCGGGCGAGCTGGTCGATGTGACGATCGAACGCGGGCAGTTGCTCATATCGTCGATCCGGCGATCCCCGTCCGACGATGCCGATGCGCTAAAGGCCCGGCTCTACGCGATGCTGCCGCGCGTCCGAATCACCGATCTGCTGGTCGAGGTCGCCGCATGGTCGGGATTCGCCGACCGTTTCGTCCATGCGCGCAGCGGCGCCCCCGCCTCCGACCAGTCCGCGCTGATGGGTGCGATCCTCGCCGATGCGACCAACCTCGGCCTGGGCCGCATGGCCGAAAGCTCGCGCGGGCTGACGTTGTCTCGCCTGCGCTGGACGGCGGAATGGCATGTGCGCGACGAAACCTATCTGTCGGCGCTGGCGGCGATCGTCGATTGCCATACCGCGCATCCGCTCGCGGCGGTCTGGGGACCGGGCGATACATCGTCGTCGGACGGGCAGTTCTTTCGTGCCGGTGGTCAGGGCGAGGCCCGCGCCGATCACAACGCCCGCTATGGCACCGAACCAGGCGTGCTGTTCTACACCCACGTCACCGACCGCTTCACGCCGTTCCACACCAAGGTCATCGCCGCCAATGCCGGCGAGGCCGCGCATGTCCTCGACGGCCTGCTCGACCATGAAAGCGAGCTGGTCATCCGCGAACATGCGACCGATACCGCCGGCGCGGTCGATCATGTCTTCGGCCTGTGCCATCTGCTCGGCTTCCGCTTCGCGCCCCGCATCCGCGACCTCAACGAGCGCCGGCTCTACAGCCTGTCGCCGCTCGACTCGTGGCCGACGCTGCGCCCGCTCGTCGCCGGTCCGGTCAAGATCCGCGCGATCGAGGAGAACTGGGACGAAACCCTGCGCCTTGCCGCCTCGATCCGCGCCGGCACGGTGAGCGCCTCGGTCATGCTCCGCAAGCTGGCGGGCTTCCCGCGTCAGAACTCGGTCGCCCGCGCGCTGCGGGAGATAGGTCGGATCGAACGCACCCTGTTCATGCTCGACTGGTTCGATGATCCCGACCAGCGTCGTCGCACCGGCAGCATTCTCAACAAGGGCGAGGCCCGCAACGCGCTCGCCCGCGCCATCTTCTTCAACCGCCTCGGCGAACTGCGCGACCGCACCTTCGAGAACCAGCGCCATCGCGCCTCCGGCCTGACCCTCGTCACCGCGGCCATGACGCTCTGGAACACCGTCTATCTCGACCGAGCTGTCCGTCATCTGCGCGGCAGCGGCGTCGACGTGCCCGACGAGCTGCTCGCCCACGTCGCCCCTCTGGGCTGGGAGCATATCGGCCTCACCGGCGACTATCTCTGGGGCGAGATCGACAAACCTCGCGAGCGGTTCAGGCCGCTGCGCCTCCACCAGCAAAGCCGGGACGCTTAGCGTACGTTTTCGACCATCCTCTCACCGGTCCCCGTATTGCCTCAAACGGCGATAGCCTAAAGTGGAGAGTTTTATTTTGGGAGATCAGGAATGAACATCGGGATGAAGACGATCATGGCGTTGTCAATTGCTCTGCCCGCCGCGGCGTGGGCGCAGTCTGACGCTCGAGCCGCTGATGCGCGCGCCGTGAAGGCTGTGCTGTCGTCGTACAAGAAGGCGATCGAAAAGCTTGACGCCGCTGGAACCGAGCGACTGTTCACGACCAACGCGCAGATTTTCGAGACAGGAGCATCTGAGGGCAGCTACACCACGTACTTGGCTCATCATCTCGGTCCCGAGCTGAAGCAGTTCAAATCGTTCCGTTTCTCAGACTACAAGGTCGACGTCCGCTTCGAGGGACCGGTTGCCCTTGCAACCGAAACCTACCGTTACCGGATTCAGCCCAAAACCGGTGAGGCGGCCGAACGGCTCGGTGTTGCCTCAAGCGTACTTAAAAAGGTGGGCGGCAGCTGGAAGATCGTGTCCATGCACAACAGTGCTCGTAAGCCGAAGGGAAGCTAATGGAGGTAGGCGGAGGCTGGTGCGTGAACGTATTTCTCAGCAGGGATTAACGACTCAGGGAGGTGCTTTCGGGATTGCGCTACACCGGCATGCTCATAATGTCCTTGTAGGCGGACAGCACTTTGTTGCGAACCTGCAACGTCGCCTCGAATGCGATTGAGGACTCCTGCCGCGCAAGCATCACCTTCGCGATGTCGGTTTCCTCTCCGCGTTCGTAGGCAACCGTCAAAGCACCAGCGCGCGCATTGATCGCATTAATTTTTTGAAGCTGCGTCTGAAAAGTAGCGGCGAAGCCGCCTAGATCGGCGTGTCCTGATTGCGAAACGGCCGCCGCTCCGCCCACGCCTGAGACAGAATTTGGGCTATCCGCCTTTCCCAGCGCGGTGTGCATCGCTGCGTCAAAAGCCGCTCCTTTCGCAGCCCCGGACACGGAGACAGAGTTCGGGTTGCTTGCTACGTTCCGAAGCGCCGCGTTCTTGTCGAGGACAGCGTTCCGCAAAGCCATGACATCATTGATGGAGATGCTGCTCATATTTTACCTCGGTGCGCCTTCAGCGCACCGACATGTCGCATTGAAACCGTTATGGCATGGTTAATTGAACTTAGTACTGATTGCCTATTCATGAAGCTATGCACCGATCCCTCGCGCAACGTCTCGTCGCGGATAGGTTCGAGGGTATTGTCTTGATACCAGCGTCGCCCCTCGATCCGGCTCCCGGTGCGAAGCACGCCGGTCGCATAGGCAGCGCGGTCCGCATCATCCATCATAGGGTCGCACCAGCGCCAGCGCCGTTTCGTGGGGCCCGTCAAGCTATGTGGTGAAGTCACGCAGATGGAGGATTACCGGCATCGCCTTGGGATGCCATGGCGAGACGATCGCGTTCGGCGAAGGCGTAGGCTTCGCTACGCACAGTCGGTCGCCATATGCCGACGAAGAACGCGATCGGCTCATTGGGGATCAAGAACCACATCTGCCGGGGCTTGCCATCGTCGCCAGTCCCGCCCTCGGGGTGGGGTCCGGCGAAATGGGTGAACGGGACAAGGCAGCGCCGCTCCGGGTTGGCGAGCGACGGCTTCCACATCGATGAAGCGAGGTTGCGGCCATGGGTCACATACTTGTCCAGCTTCACGACCGGGTCGCGCTTGCTCGGCGCCTGGATCGCGAAGCCCCATTCCATCGTGACCGGCTCCAATGGCCGGTTGCCCGGCGACGATCACCGCACGCCCAGGCGCACCGAGGGGTCTTCTTCTCGGTAGGGAAGACTTCGCGCGGCACCGGGGAGGTCTCATCCCCAGGATTGGCAGACGTATCGCTAAAGCGATCCCCGGCAATGGGGTGCGGGTTCGATCCCTGCCGCTGACGTTAAGACCGAGCAAGACGGATCATGGATGTCAAAAATCGCGACTACGCGGTTTTAATCAAGAGAACGCAATAAAAGTTTAGCGTGAGTATTTTGCGCTCTCGATCTGATATTTCCCAACCCGGAAATGAAGTTCTTTGAAGCATGGAGGGTTGATATCAATTCTGAATGCCGGAAGCAGGCACTTTGAGATATTCGACACGAAGGTGACAACTCACGTTTCATCTGTGACGGTGACCGTATCAGGTTTCACGACCGCATCTCCTTGCGTTGACAATCCGGTTCCCGCTTGCGGCGGGGACCGCAATCACACAACCGATTGCACATTCCCCCGTCCTCCAAAAGCTGTCAGCGACTCCGGTCCTTATCGCGCGGTGCTGGCGCTTGCGCCGGGGTCGCGCGGCCGATTTTGACGTCCAGCGATCCGCCCGCTTTGATCCGATCGGCGACGAGCTGGCGCGTCGACTCCGCGATGGCTCCGACCATGCGCGCGCTCTCGCCCCGATCGCGCGCGGTCTTCATGGCCGCGTCGACGATTGCCTGGGCGGGCGCAAGGCGCGGATCGGCTTGGTTCTTCTCCGGCGTGTTCTTCAGGAACAGCTCGGCAAGCCGCTCCTGCCCCGGCGAGTGACCAGGGGGCAGGATCGGCCGCTCCAGCGACCGCACGGCGCGCTGGAGCTGGGCCGGCTGCTGGTTGTTGATTTGAACACCGAGTGCTGCGCCGATCTCCCGCACGCGCTCCAACGGCGTCTGCTGCGGCGTCACGACGGCATCGACCTGACGGACACCTAGATAGGTGAGAAGGTGCGATTGATAGATCGGCCCTTTGGCATGGCGGACATAGGCGAGTTCGGTGCGCGCGTTGGCGATGGCGGGGGAGGGGGCACCCTCCTTAATCAACCCACGCAGCCGATCGGCCGCCTGTTGGCGAGCGGCCGGCAAATAGCGTTCCAGCTCCTCGCGCGCCTTGGTCAGCGTCACGCGGTAGCGTTGCCCCTCGGGCGGCGCGCGCTTGGGGAGCATGGCGATCCCTGCGGGGCCAATCCGCGCCTCGGGCGCGAGGTCGCGCTTGATCGCCGCTGCGGAGAGAACCGCCGCCATTCCGCGATGATCGCCGGTAAGAAAGCCGTGACGGGACGCCTCCATCCAACGGTCCTTGTCGATCGCGGCGATGCGGATCGGGTGGCCGGCTTCGCGGGCGAGCTGGGCGGCATGGTGGCGCATGGTGCGCCCGTTCCCTTCGCGGAAGGGATGAATGGCGTTGATCTCGTTGATGTGGTTGCCGAGCCGATCGAAAAACTCGTCGCGAGGAAGCACCCGCAAGCCGCTCTGCGCTCCTACCTCGGCGAACCGCTTGTCGAGTTCGCGCGCGATGTAGGGGACGGCGGCGAAGCTCGATCCGCCCTTGGCGATGTTGACGGTGCGGTCCTGGCCTGCCCAATCGTAGAGGTCTTGGAACAGGTGTTTGTGAAGGGCACGGTAGCCGTCGGCGGTGGCTGGAAAGGTCAGGCGCGCAGCCTCCGCGCCGCGCGCCTGCGTCAGTCGTCGTTCGGCCTCGGTAAGCGTTTTGTCTTCCGTAATCCCGAGCCGGTTACGAAGCGTCTCGGTGCCGGGATATGTATAAGGATCGCTTGCCAAGGTCAGGCAGCGATCTGGCGGGTTCCGGGCTGATAGAGACTGAGGATAATCGAGGGCATGAGGGCGGGCGGAACGCCCTCGTCGAGCATCATCGAGAACATCGCGTCCTCGTCGATGGTCGGGGTCATATCCTCGATAACGAGATTGGCACGGGCTTCCGCTACGTCCTCGCGCCAAAGCGCAACCTGTTCAGGGCTGCCGCGCTCGAAATCCATCTGGCGGATGCGCTCGCGCAGCGTTTCAAGATCGATCTGGGCCATCGCGGTCATCCTTTCTGCTCATAACCCTACGCCTTCCAACGCGATTCCTCAACAAATCACGTGCGATAAGAGCCGGTCGGTGCGTCGCGATCCGCGCTCGCTTGAACGCGGATCGCACGCCGGGGACGTCAGTATTCGCTCGCGAGCATGATCGTCAGCACGCGCTTGGTCTGTTGCTCATCCCACGGCGCTTCGCTGCCATAGGTAAGCGTGTTGTCGTAGTAGTCCACCTTCCAGAAAACGGTTTCGGCGATTGCCTTGTCGTCGCTCGGTCGCTCCTGCGTCCACGTTCCCGTCGCGAGCCGATAAACCGCGCCGAAATCATGTTCTCCGTGAGGATCGTTGTCGCCGGTGAATTGCGAGAAGCCGACGATCGCCGCCAGCGCCGCGAAGCGATCCGCGTCGGGGAGAGACTGGAAACCCAGCGTGACGTTGGCGATGGATGCGGTGCCCGGTTGGCTCCGGGCTAGGTCATTAAGGCGACGGATGGTGTCGAGTTGTTCGGGGCTGCACATCACTGATCCTCCTTCTGGCATGGGCCGCAAGGCCGCTCGGCCTCACGGCCCTGCCTGTCCGGCGAGGACGGGATGGGGAGGGGGAGCGAGAATCTACCGCTGGTGCGGGCGAGCCGCCTAGCGCGGCCGAAGCCTCCGGCGACGGGTGCCGCGGTTGGCGGATTACACGGGCGGTCGATTGTCGTTCGGGAACGAAAGGGCAGCGCCCTTGGTGTTCCCCTAGCGCCGGTCGCGCGCATCGCGATCGGCGAGAGTTGCGCGGTGCGGATCTCCGCACGGCACTATCGCGCGCAAGCGCGCCCCCGTCAGGAGGGCGCGTTGCGTGCGTCGCGGGCGGCGATCACCAGATCGACGATACGCGGCTGATGGAACAGCTCGCCACGCTCGACAACACCGAGACCGGGACCATCGAGAACGTCGCGGATGCGATCCTGCACGACCTCCTCCAGGTCTCCGGCGAGAACCCAAAAGTGGCGCGGGTCACGATCGCGGCCATCGGCGCGGAACTGGTCGCTTTCGACGACGGCCTGGACCAGCGCGTTCAGCGCGGCCATCCCCAGCGCGCGCTCGAAGGCGAGCTGCGCGAATAGGCGATGATGGGACATGGAAACCTCCGTGTTGCCGTGATTGGCGACGACGGCGGGAGGGGCGCGGAACGCCGGGTCATAGGACCGCGCCAGCGGCCGGCTTGCCGGGCAGCGGGGGAGCCGATTTGCGCAGCAAATTGGGGGGACCGCTGATCCTTGAGGCGGCGTTCCGCGCCCCTCACGATGGGCGGAGACTGACGGACTGCCTCTACAAACCAACGCCCGCCCACGGGGCGGACCGCTAGCCGATTTTCTGCTTTCGTTCTCGACTCGGCTGACTCATAGAATCGTCATGCCGATCATGGCCGAACATCGCTGGCTCTACCCGATCGACTGGCCTGAGTTGTCGAGGCTGATCCGGTTCGGCCGCGCCAAGGGGCGCTGCGAGCATTGCCAGCGCCCGCACGGCCGGCGGGTGTTCCACTTGGGTGACGGACGCTGGTGGGACGCTGATCGCCACCAATGGCGCGACGGGCGCGGTCGCCGGGTGCGTGCGCCTAAGTCGGACGTGGCGACGATCGTGCGCATCACGCGGGTCTATATCGCGTGTGCGCATCTGAACCATGACCCCACCGACAACGCACCACGCAATTTGGCTGCACTCTGCCAGCGATGCCATATGATCCATGACGCGGCCGAACATCGGCGCCGGCGATGGCTGAATGCTTACAGACGTCGGGCCTTGGGCGATCTGTTCGCATGGTTCGAACCACGCGCGATCTTGGTGAGGAATGGCGGCGGTCGTAGTATCAGCTTGGGTGACGGGCTGCGCGGCTCACACGCGAATAGCAGAATGGAGTGATAGCAATGGATACCTTCAACGCTGGCGTCCAATACAACGACTTCAAGGGAACCGTTGCCGCGGACATTTCCGATAATGTCGCGCTTGCCGGCCATCTGGTGTCTTTGGGAAAAGCTGAAAGCGACGAGCGTGTCATTGGATTCAGGATCGCTTCTGGGGAGAACCAGGGGACACCCGTGACCGATGTGTCGCTGGTGGCTTATCTTCTTCGGTCTGCTGAGTTTGAGCCAGCCCCGGCAGAGGTGCGTGCTGTCGAATTGCGCATCACGCCGGGGGAAGCGCTCGCATTTTTCAAGCGTTTCGACCTCGTGGCAGTTCGGCGCGGCGTCGATTTGAGCGGCACTCACGTAGATGGCCCGCATTACGATTAAACTCGCCATCGCGCCGCCCGTCCCTTGTGGGCGGGCGGCGTGCGCTGATCTGCAAGGGCAGCGCGCGCGACGGCCATGCAGAGCATGGCTGTCGCGCCGGCGAGGGGGCTGATGCTGGGCGGTTGGTCGAGAAAAGGGGGTGATTATCACCGCCCCCCGTATCCGTTTACGCCATTTCGTCGGCCTCCATGTCCTCGCCATCGAAGGCATCGGCGTCGGGATCGTCCAGTTCGTGCCGCTCGGGCTGGTCGAACGCCCCGATCTGCATCGGCGCGGGAAGCCAGTGCGAAGCGAGCCGCCCCGACACGTTGACCGCCAAGTCTGCCTTCTTCTTGATGGTTGCGCAGTTGTCGGCGCTGGCATCGCCGCATTCGGCGCGGAGTAGGTCGATAAGGGCCGCACGGCGCATCTTGTCGAACAGGGCGATGGGGGCTTGCCAGCGGGTCGCAATGTCCACGCCTGTCGCGCGGGCCACCTGCTCAAAGTGATGGTGACGCGCACCGGGGGCACCGCCTGCGAACAAGGTGCCGTCCACCGTCATCGCCACCAATCCGGCGAGTAGCGCCATCTTGTCGTCGTGACTCATGGCGCGAATGACCTCGAACCGGCCATCTGCTGGGACCGATGCGAAGCGGTCGGCCATCGTTTCTTCGACCTCCCGCACGTCGCTGGTCGCCATAAGGTCGTCGGCAACATCGGTCGCGATGGTCTTGGCCTGCACGTCTATCGCCATCTGATAGCTGTGCGCGCCGTGGAGTAGCTGACCCGCAAGGCTGTCCAGCAGCACATCCAGCGCCAGCGCCGGGTCGGCTGAAACCGCCTCCTGCACGATGCGGGTCTTGATCCGCGACAGGTCTGCAACAAGGCTGTTGCTGTAGAGCGGCTGCGGCTCGCCGCTGCTCGCCTTGGGCTTCGGCTCGGCCTTCGCGCGATAGAAGCTCTTGCCGAGCGATCCGTCATGCGAAACCCAGAGCGCCACGCCCCCGACCGCGACCTGCTCGGCATTGAACCCGCGCAAGCCCTCAGTGATCGCATCCCGCTGATCGGACAACGGCGCGATGCGGTCGCTGTCCTCGCCCTCGGCCTCGGCGATCTGTTCGATAGCGACGTCGATTGCCTCGATCCGCGCGGCCTCGTCCTCGGTCGGCTCGCGCGTGGCCGGATACAGGCTGCCCTTCATGTAAAGGTCGTAGGGCCGGTCCAGCGTGGCGCGGACCTCATGCCAACCGATCGCGCGATACTCGTCGGCGATACCGTCCAGCTTGTCCTCCGCCAGTTCCTGCACAAGCTCGGGATGGTCGGCAAACCCCTCGGCCCCTTGGCTGAACAGGTCTACCGTGATCGTCCCGCCCTTCGCCTCGTAGGCGTCGCGCCCGACGAAGATAAACGCGCCGCTGGTGGTGTCCACCTTCTCGGTGGTGAGCATCCGCCGGATGGTGTGGGCGTGGCCGTTCGCCGCCTTGCATACCTTCACCTGTTGGTCGTGGTCGTCAGTGAGGGTGAGCGCGCGCGCCGCCTCAAGCGACAACTGGTCCTTGGCGATCAGGTCGATCAGCGCCGGTGCCAGCGCGGAAAGGCGAAGCATCTTATAGACGAAGCTGACCGCCTGACCGAACCGGGCAGCGATTTCCTCGGCGTCCATGCCGGTATCGCGTAGCGCCGCAAAGGCGCGGATGCTGTCTGCCGGGTGCATGTCCTCGCGCTGGAAGTTCTCCGCGAGCGACAGTTCGATGGCCTCTTCCTTGGTGCGGACCTCGACGGGAAACGCGTCGCTGTTCTTGATCTGCTTGCGCTTCGCCAGTTCTTTGAGGCCGCGATAGCGCCGCCCTCCGGCGAACACATAGAACAGGCCCTCGTCCTCATAGGCGACAAGGTTTTGCAACAGGCCGTGCGCGGCAATGTCGTCGGCCATGCTCTCGACGGCGGAAGGCTTCACGCGCCGCTGATTGAGCGGGGAAAGGCGAAGCTGCGACAGCTTGACGGTGATGATACCCATGATGATGCTCCTGATCTGAATAAGGTTCGGTGATGGGGGAGGGGTCAGCCTTCGAGGCTCGCGAGTTCGTCAAACTCGGCCGATGCGCGCGCCGCGCCGTCCCCTGCGTAGGTCGCGCCGGAACGCGGATAGAAGAACACGCGCTCGCCACGGCGGTAGGGGGTGCCGTCCGCGCTGGTCCCGTCCACATTGGCCCGTTTCCAGTAGGGATCGCCCTTGTATCGGGTGTAAGCCATTCTCTTTCCTCCTTCTTCCTGCGGCTGAAAGCCGGTTGCCGCAGCAACCGGGTCTGCCTCTCCGGCGAGGAGCGGGATGGGGAGGGAGGAGGAAAATCGATGGCCTGGCGCGGGCAGGCCGCCTTAGCGCGGCCGACGCCCCTTAGGGCGTCGGGTGCCGCGCTTGGCGGACCACACGGGGCCGTCTATTTTCCTTCGGGAACGAAAGGGCAGCAGCCCTTGGTGTTCCCCGCGCTGGCGGGCCTCCGGGGGAGGGCCGTGGCGCTCTACAGGGGAGCGTCTCGCATCTTTGCGCGTCCGCAGGTGTGCCACGTGGCACACCTCACGCGAGGATCGTTACCCTTTGGGACGAGACGCCGGGACGGTGGCTCGGTCGGCGCGAACGCGCCGATAGGGCCGTGCCCGTCAGGGTCGCGCAGGGTCTTCAAGCCTGATGGTATGGATTTCGCCGTCTTCACCGCCGAAGCGTCAGACCCGCTCATTATCATCGGTGAGGATGTTGGCAGATGCGTAGGAGAGTGCGACCGCGCTCGAATGCGATCGTTCCTCCGGCCATGATCGCACGCGTGTGACGCCCCGTGAAGGGCTCTCCTGTCTTGGACGCCGCCAGAATCTCGGTCGGCCCGGACGGCAACCATGTCACGGCCATGCGCAAACCGTCGTCGAGGAAATCAATGTCGGCCCGGCTGCCGTCTGCGCATGTGACGTATCGCTGTTCCAAGACCCGCGTCATTGAGTGAGGTCGGTGTATCTCCGACGTGTCGCGAGTATTTGGTGACGGCTCCGAACAGCCAACGGTCATCATAAGTAGCGTGGCGGCGCAGATGCGCACGTCAACCATTCCGCTTCCTCATTAATCCGGACTCACGCCTCGCGGGTCCGTCGCCAAGTTGGCCGGCAACCCCGAAGGGCTGCCGGCTCGGGTATGGTCCCGCAACGAGCCGGTTATTCAGCTCGCCGAAGGGTTGGCGGAAACAACCTTGCCGTCCGCACCAATCACGACGTGAAGCGTGCGCCGTGCGACAGGCTCGGAGGGATTGGTGAAAGTCACGACGGTCTGACGCGCGCCGTTGGCGGTCCGCTGCGCGGTGCCCTCGACCTTTGCTTTGGACCAGCTCGGGGCGAGCTTGGATTGCGTCACCATGCGAACGACGTGCTGACGCGCCACCTCGGCGGGCGCTTGGCTATGCGCTTCCTCGTCGTGAACGGGATGGGCGGCGGCGGGGGCTGCGGCCAATACCGCGACGGCTAGGACTGCGTATTTCATGGGTAGTCTCCTCGTGGTGGAAAGGGTGGAGTGCATCGCTACGATCAGGTTTTCGGCTTCGCAGCGAAGCTGCGGAACGTGCCGGTCGCCGTCACGGTGATGGTCACGGGCGCAGTGGTGCGGTTGCGCCAATACCATCCGTGCATCCCGTCGAAAGGAGCCTGGAAATCGCCCTTCTCGCCGGCGGACGATCCTTTCTCGTAGCTGGTGTATTTATCTGCCGGCGCGTCGTGTTCCTCGCCGTGAAGCTCGAAACGGACCTCCGGTCCGCCGGTCGACCAGGCGTAGGCGATCCGGTCGCCAGCGCGCATGTCTGCCTTCACTTCGCGACCTTCGTCGGGCTGGAGCGTGATCTTCACCTCGGCCGTCTGCGCGGTCGCCGGCACGCTCGACCTTGCAGCCGGCGAAGCCGGCGCCGTGGTCGCCGGGACTGTGGCGGTCTCGGCTGCATGTTCGGCCTGCTTGACCTCTCCCATGCGAGTGAGGCCGAGCAGGCGGCCCGTCCCGATCGGATCGACGCCGTATTCGGCGGGCAGGATCGTCGTCGCGAGCAGCGCGACGGCGACGCCGAAGGCAAGCGCCGTTGCCCGGTTGAGCTGGCGCAGCGTCGGGAGATCGCCGACGTTTGGCAGATTGGCGTTTTTCATCAGGCGTTCCCTTCGAGAATGAGGCCGGCGAGCTGGTAGCCGGTAAGGACGAAGCCCGCGGTCATCAGGACCACGTTCGCGGCAAAGGCATGTCGGCGGAAGCTGGCGGTGCGGCGCCAGTAGCCCATGACGATCAGGATCGCGGACAGAGCGAGTAACTGGCCGATTTCGACGCCGACGTTGAACGACAACAGATTCACCAAAAGGCCGTTCGATGGCAGCGCGAAGTCCTGGAGCTTGGTCGCGAGGCCGAAGCCGTGGAACAGGCCGAAGATCAGGACCGCGGCCTTGGCGTTAGGCTGGACGCCGAACCACCGCTGATAGGCACCGAGATTGTCGAGCGCCTTATAGACCACCGACAGACCGATAATCGCGTCGATCGCATAGGGACTGACGTGGGTGCCGAGCAGAACGCCGGCGATCAGCGTCGTGCTGTGGCCGATCGCGAACAGCGTCACGTAGGCGGCAACCTGCTTCATCCGGTAGAGGAAGAAGATCACCCCGAACAGAAACAGCAGATGGTCGTAACCTGTGACCATGTGCTTGGCGCCGAGATAGAGGAAGGCGCCAGGGGCGGGTCCGTTGATCGTTTCGATGAATGCCTGATCGCCTTCGGCGACCCCATGTGCATAGGCGGCGCTTGCCATGAACGTCGCGGTGGCGACGGCAAGGAACGTCGTCACCCCTCTCAAGTGCAGCGGGAGGCGCCACGGGCGGTTGGATGATGTTTCCACGGTAAATTGTCTCCGCTTCATCACGCGAGCGCGTGCGTCGGGGTGGCAGGGTCGGGGCGTCGCCGTTGCGACCACCGGCCCGCCAGGGCGGTGATCGCTGGCAGCACCAGCAAGGTCAGGGCGGTCGAAGTAATGAGGCCGCCGATGACGACGGTTGCGAGCGGCCGTTGCACCTCGGCACCTGTGCCGGTGGCGAGCGCCATCGGCACGAAGCCGAGCGATGCCACCAGCGCGGTCATCAGCACCGGGCGGACGCGCTCCATTGCGCCGTCCACGATCGCGTCATCGTCGCTCGCCCCTTCCTCGCGATGCTTCCCGATCGCGCTCATCATCACGAGGCCGTTGAGGACGGCGACGCCCGACAGGGCGATGAACCCGACCGCTGCGGTGATCGAGAAGGGGATGCCGCGCAGCAGCAGCGCAAACACGCCCCCGGCAAGCGCCATCGGCACCGCCGAGAACACGATCGCCGCCGACACGAAGCTGCCGAGCGCCATGTAGAGCAGGGCGTAGATCGCAATGAAGCAGATCGGCACCACGATCAGCAGGCGTAGCCGAGCCGATTGCAGGCTCTCGAAGGTGCCGCCCCACTCGGTATACATGCCAGCGGGGAGCTGCATCTGGCCGATCTTCGCCTGCGCTTCCTCGACGAACCCGCCAAGGTCGCGCCCACGCACGTTGATCTGCACGACCACCATCCGCTTGCCGTTCTCACGACTGATCTGGTTCAACCCTTGGGTGTAGTTGAACCGGGCGACCTGGCTTAGCGGGATCGAGCGCGCCACCTGACCTTCGGCAGCGGGCAGCATCACCGGGATCGACCCCAGCGTCTCAAGGTCGTCCCGCTGCGCGTCGGGCAGGCGGACCACGACGTCGAACCGCCGGTCGCCCTCGAACAGCAGCCCGGCCTCACGCCCGCCAAGCGCAGCCGAGACGGTGTTCGCCACCTCCTCGACCGACAGGCCGTAACGGCCCGCCGCCTGACGGTCGATCTGCACGTCGAAGGTCGGCGCGCCGGACGTCTGTTCGGCACTCACGTCGCCAGCGCCGGGGATCGTGCGCATGACGGCGGCGATGCGCTTCGCCTGTTCGCTCATCGCGTCGAGGTCGTCGCCGTAAAGTTTGATCGCGACGTCGGCGCGAACGCCGGCGATCAGCTCGTTGAAGCGCATCTGGATCGGTTGCTGGATCTCCGTCCGGTTGCCGATCAGCGGCTTCATCCGCTCCTCGATGCGGCGAAGAATGTCCTCCTTGCTTTTCACCTCCGTCGGCCACTCGTTCTCCGGCTTGGGGATGACGTAGGTATCCGACGCATTGGGTGGCATCGGATCGGTGCCGAGGTCGGCGTTACCGTTCTTGGAGAAGACCAGCGCCACCTCCGGCAGCGTCTTCAATGCATTCTCGATCTGGAGCTGCATCTGCGTCGATTGGTCGATCGACGCAGATGGCACGCGGAAGTTGGTGACGGTTATGTCCTTCTCGTCGAGCTGCGGCATGAACTCCTCGCCGAGGAAGCCAAAGCTCAGCACGGCCGCGACGAACACGCCGACACCGCCCAGGATGAAGGGCATCGGGCGGGCGACAGCCCGGCCCAGCACGGGGGCGTAGCGTTCCTTGAACCAGCGGATCGGCTTCACTTCCGTCTCACTGACCCGGCCCTTGACGACGATCGCGATCATCGCGGGAACGAAGGTAAGCGACAGGACGAAAGCAGAGGCGAGCGCCACCATCAACGTGATCGCCATCGGCGCGAACGTCTTGCCCTCAACGCCCTGGAAGGTGAGCAGCGGCACGAAGACGAGGAAGATGATGAGCTGACCATAAACGGTCGGCCGCACCATCTCCTTGGCCGCGAGCGTCGTTTCCTCCATCCGCTCTTCGCGGGTGAGAAGCCGGCCTTCATGCTCCTGGCGTTCGGCGAGGCGGCGAAGCGCGTTCTCGACGATGATGACGGCGCCGTCGACGATCAACCCGAAATCGAGCGCGCCGAGGCTCATCAGATTGCCCGACACGCCCAGCCCGTTCATTCCTGCGGCCGTCATCAACATGGTAATCGGGATGACTGCGGCGGTGATGAGCGCAGCGCGGATGTTGCCGAGCAGCAGGAACAGCACGACGATGACGAGCAGCGCGCCTTCGGTCAGGTTCTTTTCCACCGTCGCGATCGTCGCGTTGACGAGCTTTGAGCGGTTATAGACCGGCTCGGCGAACACGTCGGGCGGCAGCGCCTTGTTGATCTGCGTCAGCTTCTCGGCGGCGTCTGTCGCGACGATGCGGCTGTTGTCGCCTACCAGCATCAGCACGGTCGAGATGACCGCTTCCGATCCCATGCGACTGCCGGAGCCGGTGCGGACCGCACCGCCGATCACCACCTGGCCCACGTCCTTGACGCGAACGGGGACGCCGTTGCGGGTCGCGACGACGGCTTCCTGAATGTCTTCGATCGACTTCAGACGAGCATCGGCGCGGACAAGGAAGCTCTCGCCAGCGCGGCGGACATAGTTCGACCCGGCGGAGAGGTTGGCCCGCTCCATCGCATCCGCCAGCTCCGTGACGGACAATCCATAGCTGGCGAGCGCGTTGAGGTTCGGCTCGATCAGATATTGCTTCACATAGCCGCCGTTGGAATCGACGCCGGCGACGCCGCGCACCGCCCGCATCTGCGGGCGGATGATCCAGTCCTGCACCGTGCGGAGATAGGCGGCCTTCGCCAGTTCGGTGGTCAGCCGCTCGCCCTCGGGGGTGAGGTAGCTGCCGTCCGACTGCCAGCCCGGTTTGCCGTCGACCGTCTTCAGGCCCTTGCCGTCGGGATGGCGGAAGGCGACCGAATAGAAGAAGATCTCGCCAAGCCCGGTGCTGAGCGGCGCGAGGATCGGCTGCGCGTTGGCGGGAAGGCTGTCGCGCGACTGTGCGAGCCGTTCCGTCACCTGCTGGCGCGCAAAGTAAATATCGGTGCGGTCGGTAAAGACCGCTGTCACCTGGCTGAAGCCATTGCGTGAGATGGAGCGGGTCATCTCAAGCCCTGGTATTCCGGCAAGCGCCGTCTCCACCGGGAACGTCACCTGCTTCTCGATGTCGACCGGCCCCAGCGTCGGCGCGAAGGTGCTGATCTGGACCTGCCGGTTGGTGACGTCGGGCACGGCGTCGATCGGCAGCTTGGTGATCTGCCAGAGGCCGAAGCCGATGACGACGAGGGTCAGGAAGGCGACAAGCCATCGCATCCGGACCGAAAGGGAGAGGATGCGGCCGATCATTCCGCCGACTCCTTCTCGATCTCGGCCTTGAGAAGGAAAGCGTTGGTGGTGGCGATCTGCGTGCCGGCGGCAAGGCCGCCGGTGATCGCCACCATCCCGCCCGATCGGCTGCCGATCTGAACCGGCTGCGCGCGGAAGCCCTGGCCGGTGCGGACGAACACCACGCTGTCGCTGCCAAGCGTCTGCACCGCGTCTTGCGGCACCATCACGCCGCTCTTTGCGGCCCCGCCACTGGCGAGGATGCGAGCCTGAACAAGCTGGCCCGGGGCAAGCGTGCTGCCGCCGGCGGTCGGCGTGACGACGACCGTCGCGGTCCGCGATTGCGGATCGACGACGCCGGTCGCCGAACGCACCCGCCCTTCTATCGTGCGACCGTCTGTGGTGGTCAGCTCTACCCTGTCGCCTTCTCGGACACGGCCAGCATCGGCAGGCGGGACGCTTGCGGTAATCTGAAGCCGGCTCGGATCGGCGACGCGGAACAGCTCGGTTTCAGCCGCGACGAACTGGCCGAGATTGGCACCGGCATTGGTAACGCGCCCCGAAACGGGGCTGACGACCGCAACCGATCGACCGTCGCCCGACACGCGAGCCGCGCCCGCGGCGGCGCTAGCCCGGCGAGCGTCGGCCTGGGCGACGGCAAGGTTGGCCTGTGCCGATTCATAGTCGGCGCGGGGTGTCACACCCTGCGCGAGCAAACCGCGCTCTCGTTCGAGCTGACGCGCGGCGAGGGTGACGCGCGCGGATGCGGCCGAGCGGTCGGCTGCGATTTGTGAAGCGTCGCGGCTCTCGACCAATGCAAGGGTCTGGCCGGCGCGAACCGGATCGCCGATGCGGACCATGATACGGCTGACCGTGCCTGGCGCGCGCGCGGTCAGCACCGCCTCGGCGTCGGGCGTCGCCTCGACCGTGGCGGAGGCAAGGATCGCGGCGTCCAGCTCGCCGGATGCCGCCGGGGCTACAGTGATTTGCGATGCTGAAAGCGCCTGTTGCGTCATCGCGACCGTGTTCGACGGCTTTGCTGGCGCTGCGGCTTCCGTAGGGGCAGGGGCGGGGGTGGACGATTGGGTGAGGCGCGCAGCGCCGAACCCAAGCGCAGCGGCAGCGACCAGGCCAATGGCGGCGCCGGTGTAGAGACGATTTTTATCGGTCATTGCACCGCTTCTCCGGTGATGGTGAGGCCCTGCAGACGGGCCAGATTGGCGCGAGCGTCGAGGCGCGCTGCGGCGGCGTCGAGGATGACGCCACGGGCGACCCCGAGATTGTGACGCGCGGCAAGGAGTTCGATCAGCGGGCTTTTGCCCGCCTCGTAGGCCACGCGAGCGAGGCGATAGCCCTCTTGGGCGGTCGCCAACGTCCGCTGCGCGGCAGCGGCGCGAGCGTCGGCTGCCTCTACCAGTGCGAGACCAGCGCGTGTCCCCGCCTCGGCTTCGAGCCGGGCTGCTGCGGCACGCGCCTCGGCACCTTGCAGTTCGGCACGTGCCGCCGAGATGTTGCCCCGGTTGCGATCGAAGAGGGGCAGCGGGACGGATATGCCGGCAACGACGGCGGGGCCGCTCGCGACGCGAAGCTGGCGCACGCCGAGCTGCGCGGTGACGTTGGGGATGGCGAGGCGCTGTTGCACCGTCACCGCTCGCGCTGCGGCGTCCCGTTCGGCTTCTGCAACGCGCACCATCGTCGCCTGCATAGGGTCGATGGGGCCGAACGCCGGCTTGGCGTCGAGCCGATCCAAGAGTGATTCCGACAGGCCGGTGAAGGGGGTTGTAATACCGGCCAGCGCGGACAGGCGTGCCAGCGCGGCCGTCTTGAGGGCGCGCGCGTTTTCGAGGTCGGCCTGAAGCGTGTTGAGTTCTGTTTCAGCCTGCACCTGCCGGAGGCGGGCTTCCTTGCCAGCGCCGACCAAGGCGCGGGCCACCTTCAGGTCGTCGGTCGCCTCCTCAACTTCGTCCTCGGCAATAGCGATGCGCCGATCGGCGATCTCGGCGCCGGCATAGGCGCGTGCCAGCTCGGTCGCATAGACAAGGCGACCATCGCGATTGCGCGCCTGCGCCGCGACGATGCCGGCTTCACCGGCGGCGATCCGGGCTGATCGCTTGCCACCCAGCTCGATGGGCTGATCGATCTGGAACGTCGTTTGCTGCTGGTTGCGCGCGTTGCGATCGAGGTCGCCCGCGAAATTTTCGGCATAGACGTTGATCGACGGGTTAGGCCGCGCGCGAGCTTGCTCGGCAAGGCCCCGCGCGCGGGCGACGTCGGCTTCCAAGACCGTGACGCGGGGCACATCGCGCGTCTGGTTCAGAAGCTGTGCGAAAGGGGGCGCGGTCTGCGACCACGCTGCACCCGCGGGCCATAGCGCCGCGAGCGTGCCGGCCAGCGCAAGCACGCGCTGCCGGCGATAACTGCCGTTCATAATCCATAATCCTCCAGGGGTAAGTCTGTCGGCGCGTCACGCGCCGGCGAGACTCATCCGCGGGGAGGGCGCAGGAGCTTGGAAGGATCGATACCGCTCGCCAGCGATGTGGTGAGGATCGACCACGCGCGAGCGGCGACGATCGCCGGCACTTTCGCAGTCGTCGGCCCGTCGAAGGCGACCCAATGACCAGCGGCATGAGCGAGAACATGCACCGGACTGTCGCCGCCAGTCTGCTTGGCGGGAGCGTGATCGTTATGCTCGGCCGCAGCCGCATGGTCATGGTCATGGTCGACGGCGGCGACTTGCACGGGCACATGGTCATGGACCATCGCGCTGTGCCACGACGACGCCGCGACGAGGCCGAGCATGGCGACGAGCGCCAGCACGGCTCCGAACAGCGCGGAAGAGGAACGACGCATCGCCATCGTGCGCAGCGTAGGCGGACGTTGGGAACGGGGCAAGGAAATCACTTACCCGGCCATTTTGGATGGCGACGGTCGATCACATAGGGATGTTCGCCGTGGCTGTGGACCGCGAGATGCGGATCATCGGCGGCGAGGTCGCTATGTTCATGCGCGATCACGTCGGGGTCGTTCGCGGGCCATATACGGACGGCGACGAGGGTGCCGATCGCAGCAAGAACGGCCATCGCACCGAACGCCGCCTCCATTCCGACGCGAGCGCCGAGCTGGCCGACGAGCGGATAGCAGACCAGCCAGCAGACGTGGCTGAGTGCGAATTGTGCCGCGAACAATGCGGGGCGATCATCGGCGTTCGCCGACCGACGTAGCAGCCGTCCCGATGGCGTGACGCTCGCTGAATAGGCGACGCCCAGCACCAACCATCCGCCGAGCAGGACATGCCAGTAGGCCGGGCCTGGCTGCATGATGGCGGTGATCGCGGCGAGGGCCGCGAGCGCCAACGTCAGGATAGCGGCGGCGACCAGCATGACGGTCCGATCCGCAATCCGATCGAGGATACGAGGCAGGGTCAGCGCAGCGGTGATCGAGCCGCCCCCGAAGGCGGCGAGGGTCAACGCGACGTCGCGCTGGCTTAGGCCCATGCCTTTCACGATAACGACGGTGTTGACGATCACCATTGCGCTCGCGGCGGCAGCGGTGAGGGTCAGCGCCAGCAATCCGCGCAGGCGAGGCGTCGCGAGGTATATACGCGTGCCCCGCGTCGTCTTGTCGTAGATGCCGCCCTCGGCCTCAACCGGCGCCGGTCGGGGCAGGACGGTCGATACGACCAGCAGCGCCGACGCGACAAAGCCTATCGCGGTGCCCGAGAACAGCCAGTGGTAGCTCATCACCGTCAAAAGACCGGCCGCGAGGATCGGGCTCGTCAGGCTCTCCATGTCATAGGCGAGGCGGGACAGGGACAGCGCGCGGGTATAGTCGCGTTCCTCCGGGAGGACGTCCGGGATCGTAGCCTGAAAGGTTGGCGTGAACGCGGCCGATGCCGATTGCAGGACGAAGATCAAGATATAGACCTGCCAGACTTGGTTCACGAACGGCAGGCAAATGGCGACACCGGCGCGGATCACGTCCATTCCGACCAGCAAGGCACGGCGTGGCACGCGATTGGCGAACGCGCCGGCGATCGGCGCGACGCCGATATAGGCGACCATCTTAATCGCAAGCGCAGTCCCCAGCACCGCCCCGGCACTGCCGCCAGCTATGTCGTAAGCGAGCAAGCCGAGCGCGACCGTCGCCAGTCCCGTTCCTACAAGCGCGATGATCTGCGCGAGGAAAAGGTGCCGATACGTGCGGTTGGCGAGGACACTGAGCATGATCGCGCTATATCCCCCCGGGGGATCGAGTCTATCCCCCCTGGGGGATACTCGACAGCAGCCCCTCACGCGCACTAAATAAGGGGATGGCCCATCACGCTCACACCAGCCACCCCGCAATCGTCAAACGGCTCAACCGCGTCGCTGGTCATCTGCGTAGCATCGTCGGCATGATCGAAGAGGAGCGCCCCTGCGTCGATATTGCGCAACAGCTTCAAGCGGTCGAAAACGCCATCGCCAGCGCCAAGCGCGCGCTCATCAACGATCATATCGACCATTGCCTAGTCCATGCCGAAGAAGGTGAGGGGACCAAGGCGGCGGTGGAGCAGTTCCGCGCGATCTCAAAATACTGGTGATGCGCCGCGCGGCGAGGGGTGTGCCACGTGGCACACCTCCTGAAGACCGCTACCGGGCGCATTAGGCCCAGATCGCTTCCTGATCCCAGCCTTCGAGAAACCCGCCCTGCGCGGCGCTGGCGAATGGCATTTCGGGGAAGGAAAGCCAATGTGCTTTCATCCGGCCACTCCACGATGTGCCCGGATTGATCCGCTTGGCGAGATAGGAGGCAACTGCCGCCGCGCCATAGACACGGTTCCGCTGCACGACGTCGTTGCCGATATGGACCATGCGCGGCGCCTCGAACGCTTTGGGCACCTGGGGCTGGTTGATGATGCCGGTATTCCACAGCCGGGAATGATGCGCGCTGATGTTGCGCACGAAGGCAAGGCTCTTGATCCAGCTCACCAGCGTGTCGGGGAGCAGATTATAGCGTTTTGCGATGGCGAAACGGTCGTTGGGATGCGCCATTTCGAGCAGCCAGGATAGCGTTCCAAAATCCCATGCCTCGACAGCCATCCAGATCGGCATTGGCGGCGTGTAGGTATTGTAGAACTCCGACACCCAATCGTCTTTACAGCGGTCGACGGAATCGTCCGCCTTCGCCAACCAGCTCAGGTGCCGGGTCGTGCCTTTAAAATTAGCGTTCGCACGATTGGGATCGAGGTAGGCGACCGATCGATGGGCGAACAGGTCACGATTCCCGAGCGCATGGGCGAGATCGACGCGCAGCGCGACTTCGATCCGTTCGATGGCATCGAGGAAGAGCAAGCGGAGCTGCTTGTCGAAGAGATAGAGATCGACGGCATGGCGAAACTCGGCACCGGCTTGAAACTGGTCGGTGCGAATGGTGCGCGTGGCATCGTCGGGATCGGGGATGCGCTCTTGCAGCGGTTGCCAATAGGGCGACAGGCGACCGTAGCCGATTCGCTCAAGATGGCGGATGGCTTTGGCTTGGTCGGTGACGCCCAAACCGCGGCCTTCAAGGAGGGCGAGCTGGTCGGCGAAGCTGAGATGGGGTTTGGCGTAGGGCGGAAGCATCGCCCCAGATATGAAGAAGGCCGCCCCTTGATGCCATAGGCAACAGCGGGGACGGCCATGTTGTCCTCTATCTAGATGTTCGGGTCTGAGGATTCAATTAAAAATTGACGGCGGGTCGCCGCGTGACCGCTCGGGCGAGGCAAACGCGCTCCGACAAATTTTGGGGGAGGCAAATCTGTCTCCGCCCTATATGCTTCCTTATCCTGATTACACGGTATCGTGTTTACGGGCTCACTGTGCTTCGTGAGACATTGGTGCCTCCCTCACTAGGGACAACAATGTCTCCGAGTGGGCGACGTTTTTGTCTCCCCACCCCCTCTGGAAATGGTGCGCGAATGTGCTATTTCCACCATCATGAGCAAGCAACCCGACGATACCACAAAGGAGGCAGGATCGAACGTCTTTTCGATCGCGGCGGTGGCGAAGCCGAAGAAGCGGAAGGACAAGTGGCCGGATGCCGTCCTGTCGCGTGGCTACAGCATGATCCCGTCGATCCTGTTGTGGGGCCAGGCCAAGATGGGTCTGAAGCCTGACGAGTTGAACGTGCTGCTTCAGCTCATCAGCCATTGGTGGTCGGCCGATCACGATCCGCATCCTGCCAAGGACACGATCGCCCGCCGTATGGGCAAGGACGCACGGACGGTTCAGCGGCACCTGACCGCGTTGGAGACGAAGGGTTTCATCAAACGGGTCGAGCGCTTCAAGCGGCACAAGGGCCAGGACAGCAATGGCTACGATCTGTCCGGACTGATCGCCAAGCTGGAGACGATCGCGCCGGAGTTCGAGAAGGTGACGGATCAGAACAAGCGCCGACGCGCGAAGGCTGAGACGAAAACGGCATAGGTTTCAAGGATCGCGCGCCGCGAAAGCGGCGTGTGGGGCCGGTCAGTCCAAGGCCGGTTCGGAACGTAGGGATTGGCGCTTCGGGCAGAAGCATGGCCCCCTTCCAAAAGGGGTAATGACGCCGCCAATCCCTACGCTCGCTGATTTAGCACAGCGGGGCGCTGACCCCAAACCCCGGGGAAGCTCATGAGCTATACCGAAGAGACACGCCAATCGACCTGCCCTTCATGCGGCAAGCTCAACCATGTCATCGTGGCCTATGCCGGGGACTATCGGGCGTCACCTCAAGCTTTGTACGCTGAACAACGATTTTCCGGACATAATGTGAACATTGGTGTCAGGCAGCGGCGCGAAGGTACTGGTAGAGGGTTTCGCGGCTGATGCCCATGTCGCGCGCGATGGTCGCCTTGCGTTCACCGGCGGCAACGCGGCGGTGCAGATCGGCAATCATCTCATCCGAGAGCGACCGTTTCCGCCCCCGATAGGCGCCGCGCTGCCGAGCGATCGCAATGCCTTCGCGTTGCCGTTCGCGGATCAGGGCGCGCTCGAACTCAGCAAACGCACCCATGACCGAGAGCATCAGATTGGCCATCGGGGAGTCCTCCCCCGAGAAGGACAGGCTTTCCTTCTCAAACTCGATCCGGATACCTCGCTTGGTGAGGCCCTGGACCAGCTTGCGCAGGTCATCCAGATTGCGGGCCAACCGATCCATGCTGTGGACGACGACGGTATCGCCTTCGCGGGCGAAAGTGAGCAGAGCCTCAAGCTGGGGGCGGTTGACGTCCTTGCCCGATGCCTTGTCGGTGAAGGTCCGATCGAGCGACTGACCTTCCAATTGGCGATCCACATTCTGATCGAACGTGCTGACCCGGACATAGCCGATCCGTTGCCCCTTCACTGCGCACTCTCTCCATCAAAATGTCAGGTTGAAATCTATGATACGCAACGACATTCGTCAACAAATTCCGTTTAGTACCCTAATCTGACAGAAACCGCGGTAGCGCCCTGACGTCCGGTTAGGCTATACTCCAAGCTGACATCACAAAATCAAATCCCTCAAAGATGGCGTCAATTGCCTTGATGGGGTAAAAACTGGAGTGCTTCCAGGATGGGACATTCGGCAACGTCATCTCCAGTGCATCTGGCTAACGTGGTCGCCAGCGTCACCTCTATCTTCTGCAAATCTGCAATGCGGCGGCGGACATCTTCAAGGTGGAGTTCGGTTCTCGCCATAACCTCCGCGCAGGTTTGTGCACCGGTATCGGTGAGCGACAACAATGACCGTATCTCATCCATTGCATAGCCAAGGTCGCGCGCGCGCAGGATGAACTGCAACCTTTGCACCAGTTCCGGCGAATAGACGCGGTAGCCGTTGGAACTGCGAGGCGGCCCCGGCAGCAATCCCACCTTCTCGTAATAGCGGATGGTTTCGAGATTGCAGCCTGTTTTCCGGGCAAGCTGGGCACGCAAGATGCCGACCTGTTGCTCCATGAAAATACCTCTTGAGTCTGTAGTGGCTACAGAGCCTACACTGCGAATCACTCAGTTGGAACAAGGGATTCAAGCCATGGTCTCAACGCCGGAAGCGGGACAGCCAGCCCTCACCGAAAACCACGAGCCGAAGCAGGCAAACTGGGTTGCGGCGGGCGCATTGATCGGCGCGGGGCTCGCCTCGGCTTGCTGCGTCGTCCCGCTACTGTTGGTTATGCTCGGAATTTCCGGCGCGTGGATCGCCAACCTGACGGCGCTCGAACCTTACAAGCCCTATGTCGCAGGCGTAACGCTCGCGCTGCTCGGCTACGGCTTCTGGCATGTCTATTTCAAGCCGAAACCGCCCTGTGAAGACGGTTCCTACTGCGCTCGTCCACAATCGGCTTGGACCACCAAGGCGGTGCTGTGGCTGGGCCTTGCCGTCGCCATCCTGGCGCTCACCATCGACTGGTGGGCACCCTGGTTCTATTGAAAGGAAATACCCATGAAAAAGACAGTATGTATCGCTATGGCCGTGCTGGCTATGGCTGGCGGCGGGGTCGCCTATGCAGTTAGTGGCACGGCGCAAGATCGCCCCGCGGCTACCGCAACCGCTCAGAAGCAAACCACCTTTGCCATAGAGAACATGACCTGCGCCACCTGCCCGATCACCGTGAAGAAGGCGATGGAAGGCGTCGCCGGGGTAACGGCGGTCACGGTCGATTTCGCAGCCAAGACCGCGCGCGCAACCTATGACCCGCGCCGCACCAATGCTGCTGCGATTGCCGCTGCATCAACCAACGCGGGTTATCCGGCGCGCGCTATTCAAAACTGAGCGGGGCGCCGCCAGCGCCTCAAGAAAGCGATAAGCAATGAACGACTGTTGCAACCGCCCCGGGCAGGAAGGATTTGACGTGGCCGTCATCGGCGCGGGTTCTGCCGGGTTCTCCGCCGCGATCGCCGCTGCCGATCTGGGCGCGAAAGTGGCGCTCGTCGGTCACGGCACGATTGGCGGCACCTGTGTCAATGTTGGCTGCGTTCCTTCCAAGACGCTGATCCGCGCCGCCGAAGCGGTGCATGGTGGGCTTGCCGCCGCGCGCTTTCCCGGCCTTGGGGGCGCTGTCCAGATGGATGACTGGTCCGTATTGGCGGCGTCGAAGGACGATCTTGTCACGACGCTGCGCCAAAAAAAATATGTCGATCTGCTGCCCGCCTATGACGGTGTGAGCTATATCGAGGGCAAGGCACGCTTTGCCGATGGTGCGCTGATTGTCGGCGATGCGCCCATGAAGGTCGGCAAGGTCATATTGGCGATGGGTGCGCACGCCGCCGTGCCGCCGATTCCGGGGATGGACAGCGTGCCCTACCTAACCAGCACATCGGCGCTGGCGCTGGATCGCTTGCCCAAATCGCTGCTGGTGATCGGTGGCGGGGTGATCGGGGTAGAACTGGGACAGATGTTTTCGCGTCTGGGCGTTGATGTCACCATCTGCTGCCGAAGCCGCCTGCTCCCCGAAATGGACCCGGAAGTGAGTGCCGCGCTGAAAAACTATTTGGAAGCCGAGGGCGTGCGGGTTTGCGCAGGTGTCGGCTATCAGCGTATCGCCCAAACACAGAGCGGGGTCGAATTGACCTGCGAGGGGCATTGTGACACCGTCGCGGCGGAACAGGTGCTCATCGCCACCGGACGCCGACCCAATAGCGACGGGCTTGGGCTGGAGGAGCGCGGCATAGTGCTTGCCCGTAATGGTGGAATCGTCGTCGATGACCACCTCGAAACGTCGGTTCCAGGCATTTACGCGGCGGGCGATGTAACGGGACGGGACCAGTTCGTCTACATGGCCGCCTATGGCGCAAAACTGGCCGCGCGCAACGCGGTGACGGGCAACCAATACCGCTACGACAATTCCTCCATGCCATCCGTCGTCTTCACCGACCCGCAAGTCGCCAGCGCCGGCCTCACTGAAACGACAGCACGGGCGCAAGGCCTGGACATCAAGGTTTCGCTGCTCCCGCTCGATGCTGTGCCAAGGGCACTGGCAGCACGCGATACGCGGGGTCTCATCAAACTGATTGCCGACAAGGCGAACGACCGTTTGCTGGGCGGCCAGATCATGGCACCCGAAGGCGCGGATTCGATCCAGACACTGGTGCTGGCGATCAAACACGGCATGACCACCCTGGAATTGGGTGCAACGATATTTCCTTACCTGACCACTGTGGAAGGCCTCAAACTGGCGGCCCAAACGTTTGATAAGGATGTCGCCAAACTGTCTTGCTGCGCCGGGTGATTGCTCGGGGATCAACCGGCAACGAATGGCCTCCCTCCAGTGCAAGCCGCTTTGGTGTCAATTTTGTTATTCGCCTCAGCGGGAGAGCAAAATGGCACGACGCCGACTTCTGACCGGAGACGAGCGCCGGCGCCTGTTCGATCCTCCTGTCCAAGAAACCGCGATCATTGGGCATTATACCCTTTCTGCGGAAGATGTTGAATTGGTTGGGCGCCGCTATGGTCCAGCAAATCGCCTCGGTCTGGCTGCACAAATCGCTTTGATGCGACATCCCGGCTTTGGTCTGCAACCCGAGATCGGGCTTCCCGACGTCATTCTTCAGTACCTCGCGGCACAGTTATTCGTCGATCCTTCCTCCTTCTCTGCATATGGTCAGCGCGCGCAAACCCGTACCGATCATGCCGATCTCGTGGCGCGTTATCTTGGCATACGCCCGTTTCGACGCGGCGACCTGGCACTTGCCCTGAATCTTGCCGCGCAAGCCGCCGAGTATACAGACAGAGGTGAACCGATTGTTCGCGCCCTCATGGTTGGCCTGAAGGGTGAGCGGTTCATTCTTCCGTCGGGCGACACACTGGAACGCGCCGGTCTTGCTGGCCGGGCACGCGCACGCAAAGCTGCCGCAGCCGCAATCGTCGAAGGCCTCAGCTCTGCTGAACTGACACGGCTAGACGAACTCGTAACCAACAACCCGGATTTCGGCATGACACCGCTGGCGTGGTTGCGTAATTTCGAAGAAGCCCCGACTGCGGCCAATATCAATGGCTTGCTTGAGCGCCTGCGCTATGTTCGCGGCATAGGTATCCACCCGGTAGTTGGGGGCGCCATTCCGGAATTCCGCTTTGCCCAATTTGTCCGCGAGGGCGGCGTGGCACCGGCATTCCTGCTTTCGGATTACAGCGTCAATCGCAGGCGGGCGACGTTGACGGCCGCAGTGATCGACCTTGAGGCCAGACTTGCCGATGCCGCGATCCAAATGTTTGACCGACTTATCGGCGGCATGTTCACGCGCGCGCGGCGTGGGCGCGAGCGTCGCTACCAAGATAGTATTCAGTCGGTGGGGCAACTCATGCGGCTGTTTGGCGCCACGATTACAGCACTTGATGAGGCTGTCCAGAATGGCGGCGATCCGCTCGAATTGATTGACGAAGCGGTGGGCTGGCACCGGCTTGTTGCGGCAAAGGCCCAAGTAGATGCCCTTGCTGATCTTGCCGGCGAGGACGCACTGGTAACGGCAACCGAGCGTTACGCCACGCTACGGCGTCTCAGCCCGGCATTTCTGGACACCTTCACCTTCAAGGCGTCTGGAACAGGGACGGCACTGATCAAAGCCATCGATGTCATTCGCGATGCGAACACACGAAAGTCGCGCGACCTTCCCGATGGCGTTCCACTGCCATTCCCCAATCGGCAGTGGAAGCGTCTCATCACCGAAAGCGGCCGTATCGACCGCCGACGTTATGAAATTGCGATCATGGCAACCTTGCGTGATCGTTTGCGCGCCGGTGATGTATGGATCGAGGGAACCCGCAACTATCAGCGCTTCGATGCCTATTTGCTGGGTCGGCGCGACGCCGCCAAAGTGGCGGATGTGCTTCCGTTCGATTCAAATGCTGCATCCTACCTCGCTGACCGGGCACGAAATCTTGACTGGCGGCTGCGCCGATTTGCCAAGCAGTTGAAAACAAACAAGCTTGAGGGAGTGTCGCTCGAACGAGACCGGCTCAAGCTTCAGCAAATGCCGCCTGTCACCCCACCGGAAGCTGAAGCCCTCGATCGCAAGCTCGATACCCTGCTTCCCCGCGTGCGCATCACCGAGCTGCTGCTTGAAGTCGCCGAACGCACTGGTTTTTTGAACGCATTCCGTGACCTGCGCTCAGGCAAGGAGCACGACAACCCCAGCACGGTACTCGCCGCAATTCTGGCTGATGGCACCAACCTCGGGCTGGAGCGGATGGCCAATGCCAGCGAAGGCGTCAGCTATGCCCAACTCGCATGGACCCACAACTGGTATCTTTCACCCGAGAACTATCAGGCCGCGCTGGCCATGATCATCTCAGCCCATCACGAATTACCCTTCGCGCGGCATTGGGGCGCTGGCACCAGTTCGTCGTCCGATGGCCAGTTCTTCCGGTCGGGGCGGAGCCGTTCAGGGGCGGCGGACGTCAATGCCAAATATGGCGCCGAACCTGGCGTGAAAATCTATTCTCACCTTTCCGATCACTTCGCATCATTCGGATCACGGATCATGTCCGCGACGGCAGGTGAAGCGCCTTACGTGCTCGACGGGCTTGTCCTGGGCGCCGGCAACCTTCCGTTGCATGAGCACTATACCGATACCGGCGGCGCCACCGATCATGTTTTCGCACTCTGCCACCTACTCGGGTTCCGCTTCGCGCCCCGGCTGCGCGATATTGGCGACCGCAAGCTGGGTTCGATCGCTGCGCCATCGACATACAAGGGCATCAAAAATCTGATGGGCCGCACCATCAAAACGGCAGCGATCGAGGCCGATTGGGATGACATCGTCAGGATTGTCGCCTCAATCAAGGATGGCACGGTGGCGCCGTCAGTAATCTTGCGAAAACTTGCCGCCTACAAACGCCAGAACAGGCTGGATTTTGCATTGGCTGAACTGGGCCGTATCGAGCGCACTTTGTTCACGCTCGATTGGCTTGAACAACCGGAACTGCGACGTGCCTGTCAGGCCGGTCTCAACAAAGGCGAGGCGAGGCACACGCTTGCCGCCGCCATCTATACCAACCGGCAGGGTCGGTTCACCGATCGCTCGCTGGAAAATCAGGAATTTCGCGCATCTGGGCTGAACCTGCTGATTGCGGCGATTTCCTACTGGAACACGGTCTATCTCGACCGGGCCGCCCAGCACCTCAACGCTGTCGGCACGACGTTCGATGCGGCACTGCTTGCGCACCTTTCTCCGATGGGCTGGGCGCACATCAGTCTGACCGGCGATTACCTCTGGGAGCAGGCCAGGCGACTTCCAGCAGGTGAATTCCACCCACTCAACGAGCCAATGGCGCGGTTGAAGCGTGTAGCGTAGCCCATGTTCCGCTTATGTCCGAGAAATCGTTGTCTGGCGAACAAACCTTGAGGTGACGCCTGGTAGCCGCAACAGGGTCGCTGCTTGTCGCATCAACCAAGCCCTGGCCCCAACCATCCCGGCCAACGACCGGTAAGGCAGGGTATACGGGGCTGGACACACCAAGCATATCCATTATGCTGGATATATGGAAAACGAGGATGCCATCTCGGCGCTGGGTGCTCTTGCACAAGGAACGCGCCTTGACACGTTCCGCCTCTTGGTACGGCACGAACCGGATGGTTTGGCTGCCGGCGATATCGCGCGTCAGCTCGACGTGCCGCAGAACACCCTGTCGGCGCACCTCGGCATCCTCGCCCGCGCTGGCCTGGTCCGCTCCGCACGGCATAGCCGCTCGATCATCTACCGTGTCGATCTGGACGGCCTGCGCGCGCTGACGCTGTTCCTCGTCAAGGACTGCTGCGCCGGCAATGCGGAGCTGTGCGCGCCGCTCGTCGCCGAACTCACCCCCTGCTGCTGAAAGGACGCCCTGTGGCCGTCGATGTCGTCGTCTATCACAACCCCGAGTGCGGCACGTCGCGCAACACGCTCGGCCTTATTCGCAACGCCGGCATCGAGCCGCACGTGGTCGAGTATCTGAAAACCCCTCCAGCCCGCGCGTTGCTGGTCGAGCTGATCGATCGCGCCTGCATGACACCCCGCGAACTGCTGCGCGAGAAGGGGACGCCCTATGCGGAGTTGGGCTTGGGCGACACGTCGCTATCCGACGACGCGCTGGTGGACGCGATGATGGCGCATCCGATCCTCATCAACCGGCCGCTGGTCGTATCGCCGCTCGGCGTGAAGCTCTGCCGGCCCTCCGAAGCCGTGCTCGACCTGCTGCCGACCAATCAGCTCGGAGCGTTCGCAAAGGAAGACGGCGAGCAAGTGGTGGACGCATCGGGCCAGCGCGTCGCCTGATGCTCCTTGCTGTCCTGATCTTCGTTGCGACGATCGCGCTCGTCATCTGGCAACCCAAAGGCCTCGGGATCGGGTGGAGCGCGATGGGCGGGGCCGTCGTGGCGCTGCTTGCAGGCGTCGTCACGCTGTCCGACGTGCCGGTGGTGTGGGGCATCGTCTGGAACGCAACAGCCGCGTTCGTCGCGATCATCGTTATCAGCCTACTCCTCGATGAAACCGGATTCTTCGAATGGGCGGCGCTCCATGTCGCGCGCTGGGGGAGGGGGCATGGTCGCCGGCTGTTCGTTCTGATCGTGCTGCTCGGTGCGGCGGTGTCCGCGCTGTTCGCCAACGACGGCGCGGCGCTGATCCTGACGCCGATCGTCATCGCCATGCTGCGGGCGCTGGGCTTCAACGACAAGGCGACGCTGGCGTTCGTCATGGCGGCGGGGTTCATCGCCGACACCGCCAGCCTACCGCTGGTCGTGTCGAACCTCGTCAACATCGTGTCGGCCGACTTCTTCCGGATCGGGTTCGGCGACTATGCGTCCGTGATGGTGCCGGTCGACCTGGTGTCGATCGCAGCGACGCTTGGCGCGCTGCTGCTGTTCTTCCGGCGCGACATACCGGCGGATTATGACGTAGGCGCGCTGCGCGCGCCGCGTGACGCGATCCGCGATGCCGCGACATTCCGCGCGGGCTGGATCGTTCTTGCACTGCTGCTCGCCGGCTTCTTCCTGCTCGAACCGCTCGGCGTCCCTGTCAGCGCCGTCGCCGCTGCCGGCGCGATCCTGCTGCTGGTGATCGCGGGGCGAGGCCATGTGATCCCAACGGCCAAGGTGCTGCGCGGCGCACCCTGGCAGGTCGTGATCTTCTCGCTCGGCATGTACCTGGTCGTCTATGGCCTGCGAAACGCCGGCCTGACCGACCATCTGGCAGCACTGCTGGATCGCACCGCGCAAGGCGGCGTGTGGGGCGCGGCGCTAGGAACGGGCGTCATCGCAGCGGTCCTGTCGTCGGTTATGAACAATATGCCGACGGTGCTGGTGGGCGCGCTCTCGATCGACGCCACGCACGCGAGCGGCGCGATCAAGGAAGCGATGATCTACGCCAATGTGATCGGCTGCGATCTCGGCCCCAAGCTGACGCCGATCGGCTCACTCGCGACGCTGCTCTGGCTCCATGTCCTCGGGCAAAAGGGCGTGCGGATCGGATGGGGCTATTACTTCCGTGTCGGCGTCACGCTCACCGTACCGGTGCTGCTCATCACGCTCGCGGCGCTTGCAATCAGGATTAGCATCGCATGACCAGAACGGTCGCCACGTTGCTCGAACCTGCCGGTCTGGCTGGCTTGGCACAATTGCTCGATGCCGCGGACCTGCCGAGTGCCGATATCGCCGATCCCGGCCGCCTGATCATCCGGATTGAGGCCGATAGCCTCGTCGGTTTCGGTGGGCTCGAGGGAGAAGGGTCCGACCGCTTGCTCCGCTCGATCGTCGTCGTCCCCGATCGACGTCGACATGGCCTCGGGCGGGTGTTGGTCGCCGCCCTCGAACGACAGGCACACGACCTCGGGGTGGAGCGCCTGCACCTCCTGACGACCACGGCCGCACCATTCTTCCGGGCGCTCGGCTATGCCGATGCCGATCGCGGCGCTGCTCCCTCGGCCATCGCCGCATCGCGCGAATTCACCGCACTGTGCCCCGCGTCGGCCGCCTACCTCGTGAAAGCCCTCTGATGCCGCTCCGCACGCTCGCCGATCCCAATATCATGCCGGCGCTCGATCCGGCCTATGCCATCCAGCGACCCGCCGTGAGGCTCGGCCCGCTCGATCCCGCGCCGCGTATCCTTCTGCTCTACGGTTCGCTGCGCGAACGGTCCTTCTCCCGGCTGTGCGTTGAGGAAGCGGCACGCCTGCTCCGGTTCTTCGGCTGCGAGACGCGCATCTTTGATCCATCGACCCTGCCGCTGCCTGACCAACATGCTGGCGACGACCATCCGGCCGTCCACGAGCTGCGCGAGCTGTCCTTATGGTCGGAAGGGCAGGTGTGGTGCAGCCCGGAGCGGCATGGCCAGATCACGAGCATTATGAAGCTTCAAATCGATCATCTGCCGCTTTCTATGGGCGGGATGCGTCCGACACAGGGGCGCACGCTGGCGGTCATGCAGGTGTCGGCCGGATCGCAATCGTTCAACAGCGTCAACACGCTGCGCGTGCTGGGTCGCTGGATGCGAATGATCACGATCCCGAACCAATCGAGCGTTGCCAAGGCGTTCAACGAGTTTGATGACGCGGGGCGCATGAAGGCGTCCAGCTACTATGACCGGATCGTGGATATGATGGAGGAACTGGTGCGGTTCACGGTGCTGCTGCGCCCGCACGCGGTTCAGCTTGTTGATCGCTACTCAGAGCGGAAAGCGGCGGGCGTGCCAATCGACCGCGCGACCGATCTGTCGAGCATAGCGATTGCGGCCAAACCGCGTGGCCGGCACGCCGTCAAGGCAGGCGGCTGATGCGACGTTTGCCGAAGCGAGCCACGCTAATGTGGTCCCGCCGGCTAATCCGGCTTGTGCTCTGCGCTTTGAGAAACCTACGGGTTTCAACCTGCGTGGCCGGCCTCCCCAGGCGTCAGCTGGATCGTCGAGCGCTACCTGTCTTGCGCTGACGCGATTATCGCTTCAGGTCGCTACAGCGACAGATGAAGGGGAGCGTGCTTGACGATGAACACCAAGGATCTGGCCAAGGACGTTGCCGCCAAGCGGGGCGTCACCGAGAAGCAGGCCCTCGAGGTCATGGCTGGGCTCCTCGAGGGTATCGCGGAGGCGGCCGCCAAGGGTGAGGAGATATCGCTTCCCGGCTTCGGCAAATTCAAGGTGAAGGACACGCCCGAGCGCTCCGGGCGCAATCCGTCGACCGGCGAGGCGATCACGATCGCGGCGTCGAAGAAAATCACATTCACGCCGGCCAAGGCGCTTAAGGACCGACTGTAGGCTCGACAGCACCGGCCGGCGTCGCCCGGCCACGTGTTGGATGTTCACGAATTATTCGCTATCTAAGGCGTTGGAGAATGACAGGCGCGTGAACACTGCCAAATCTATGCGGCTGGCCCGGCAGGTGAAGGGGAGGTTCGGCACGTGGGCGGCCGTGCGTCAGGCCTCGCGCGTCGAGAACGGCGTATATGTGGTCGATCCAAGCGCTGGCGGTGACCGCGACAGCAAGGATGTAGCGGTTCCCGCCACGGCGTAACGGCCGTGACGTTCAGCTACTCGCTGTTCCTCGCACTGCTGCTGCTTTTCCTGGGGCTCTGCTTCTGGGCAGGGTGGCGCGTCGGCGAGCGCACCGATTTCCTCAGCCCAACCCCGGACCGGCCGAACTCTACGGTGACGCTGTTCATCGTGGTGTTCGGCACCATCGCAGGGCACCTTCTGGGAACCGGCTTCTTCGCCGCCCAGGCGGCATGGTGCCGGGCGACAAGCGTCTGTTTCGACCCCGGCTTCGATCCAAATATCTATCGCGCGCTCGCCCGCGGCGGCGCTGGGGCACGCGATGCGTCCGACCTCGCGCTGGAAATGTGGCTTTTCGCGATGCTCCTCATCGGAGCCGCGACGGGCTCGATCGCGCACTGGTTGGTGCAGCGGGAAGCAGTTAGCGGGAAGACCGACGCGATCGCGTTCGGCTGGCTCAACCCGGCCGTCCAAGCGGTCAAGAAGGGAGACTCGTTTGTCGTCGCCTATGTGCTGACAAAGACGAGCCACGAGTGCTTCACGATCGCATACGAGGGCACCGTCCAGCAGCTCGCGCTGGACGAGGAACAATCGATCAGGTTCGTCGTCCTGAACGACGTCGACCGATTCCTCGTCAAGATATCTGAGAACGGCCTCGAGCGTGTGGACGCGCCGTCGACGCCGATCACGCAGCTTCAGATCACCGCGGTCGAGATCGCCAACGTCGCGCTTGAGGTAGTACGGGCGCCAGACATGGATGTTGCGGCAATCGAGGCTGAAGACGCGGGTTCATAACGCGGCGTTCGAGATCGTCAGACGTCCGTCAGACCTGTCTCCATCCATAAAGTCTAAATCCAAAAAGCTCTGCATTTAACATAATCAATGCTATCGCTTTCAGCTGGGACAAGGCGGTTTACGGCGTGCTCCGTAAGGGGAAGGCTGGTATCGCAGCGGTATCGCAGAACGCCGATGTTCTCGGCACGTTCTGGTTGGTATCGCACTAGAAAAGCTTGGAAAAACAATGTTCGGAGCAGTTTTTCAAGCAATGGCATTGCGAAGGTCAGGGGTTCGATCCCCCTCGGCTCCACCATTTCAAGACCCTGCTTGTGCAAGGGCTCTTCTTATCTGCGAATTTTCTTTGAAGAGCGCGTGACCGCGTAGGGGTCACCGCGGGACCGCAGATGCGCTGTGTGCGCTCCCTTCGGCCGAATAGGTCATCCAGCCCCCGGTGAAGTTCAAGACGTAGTCCGATCGGAGGCGGCGGTACTTTTCTCGTTAGTGCCGGTGCCTGCGTGTCCTGCTGCCGAATCGATCTGAGCCTCGGGCACCAGAGCCGGTGCATCTCGGCTGACACCGTGTGTCGCGGTGGTCTGACCCGCAAGCAGGGAGAAGTGCGGTGCGGAAGGGGCACGCCGTTTCCGCACCGCACTAGGCTTACATCGTCATGGTCAGGCTCGCCTGGAAGATGCGGCCGGTCTTCAGATAGCCGCCCGCGCGATCGGCCGAGATGTAGCGCGTCGAGGCGCCCACCGTGTTGTAGTAGGTCGGCTCGTTGGTGATGTTGCGCGCTGCCAGGCCCAGCTCAATCTTGCTGGTCATGGCGAAGGCGACGCCAAGGTTCAGCTCGTTGAGCCCCTGGGTATAGGTGTCGGGCTGGGTGTCCTCGACATTGTACAGCCGCTTGCCGGTGTGGTTGTACCAGAGGTTCGCGCGCACCGGGCCCTGCTCGTAGAACAGCTCGGCATTGGCGATCAGGTGCGGCGCCTCGGGCAGGCGGCTGGTGCGGATTTCGTCCTCGCCCAGCTGATAGGTGACCTCGGTGTCCTGCACGGTCACGTTGCCGCCGATGCCGAAACCGCCCATCCAATCCGCGGGCGCCCAGTCGTTCAGTGCGAAACGGAACGAGGCCTCGATGCCCTTCGCCGAGCCACCCAGGCCGTTGTACGGCTGATAGTAGATCACCCCGTCGACGGCGCCGGATCCGGTGCGGGTCGCGGTCGGCACGATGACGTTCTTCAGGTCCTTGTAATAGGCTGCAATCTGGAACCAGCGGTTGCGCTCGGTGCGATATTCGACCCCCAGGTCGAAGTTCCAGGCGGATACCGGCTTCAGGTCTGGGTTGGGACGCGTGACCGAGATCAGCTCGTCGGTGATCGCGTCGCGCTCCTCGGTGGTCGGACCTGCAAGCTGGTTGAAGGCCGGGCGGCTGTAGCTGCTGCGCGCCGATCCGCGAACCGTCCAGCCGCCAGGGGCACGCCACACCGCCAGGACCGACGGGTCGAGATGGTCGTACTTGCGCCCCGCCTCGATGAAGCGCGCGTCGCTGTCGGCTTCGGTATTGGACCAGAAGCTGGCAGTGTAGCGGTTATCTTCCCAGCGGATGCCCGGCATGATCTCGATCGTGCCTGCGTTCTCGGTTTCGAAGCGGAGCGTCGCGGTCGCGAACACGGCCTTGCGCGTTTCCTCGCCCGACAGGCGCCCGCGGTTGAGGATGTCCTCGCTCAGCCCGTCGATGTCGACATAGCGCGACACCTGTTCCTCGATCGCCTCGCGGCTGATCAGCTTGATCGGGCGGGGGGTCTGGTGCCCCATGAAGCTGTCGAGCGTCTCGCCTGGAAACTGGGCGAGCGGCAGGCCGGGCACCGTGCCGCTGTAGAGGTCGGTCTGGAAGCGATAGCGCAGCGAGCCGTCATCAATCGTCAGGCCCTTGCGATCGGCGCGTTCCCACAGGCCGCCCGCCTTGACGAGCGCGAGCACGCCGTCGCCGCGCCAGTCGATGTCGCCCTTGAAGGTCAGCTTCTCTTCCGAAAGGAAGCTGCGATTGGTCTGCACATAATATTGCTGCGGCCGTTCCAGGCTGCCAACATAGGCGGCGGCCTCTGGCGACAGGATCGCGCGCGGCCAGTTGCGATCGGACAGGTCGATCAACAGCCCTTCGCGCGCCACGCCGGTCTGGCCGGGCGTGCCGATGTACGAGATGCCGCGAAACGCCGCCGTGTGCGACCGCGGCTGGTCGAGCCGACCATCGGCATAGGATCCGCTAAACCCGATGCTGACGCGCTCGCCCTTCCACCGACCGCCTAGCTGGGTGGAGACCAGTTCCTGCTCCACGTCCTCGACGCGGAAGTAGTGCGCCGGGTTGATGCCCATCGGCCGGTAGATGCCGGTTTCGTCATAGCCGCCGGGATTGGGATTGGTCTGGCCGCTGACCAACTCATTGCGCAGGCCCGTCTGGTTCTGCGTGTTGGTGTTGTTGTAGCGGGCGTAGTTGACGCGCCCGAACAGGTCGAGGGCTTCGGTGCGGTAATCCAGCGAGCCGCTGGCGCCGTAGCGCTCGATCTCGTTGTTGAAGAAGTTCCACTGGATGCCGTCGGCGGTCACCGAGTCCGGATTCTCGCGCGGGGTCTCGCCTTTCACCGTCGCCTTGTACGGGTTCTGGAGCGCGACCGATTCCGCCGCACTCGCGCGGCGCTCGTAATAACCCGCGACGTAGACGCCGAACTGCCCAGCGCTGCCGAAGCGCTTGGCCATGTCGAGGCCGACGGCGCCGCCCATGCCCGCCTGTCCCTGATCGAGTGCCAGGTCCGCGGCCTGCGCCAGCACACGGGCGCGCACAAAGGAACTGCCGAAGTCGAACGCGGTCGGGGTGCGCAGGTCGATGTTGCCTGCGATCGAATCCGCGTCCTTGTCGGCGCCCGGGGTCTTGTCGACGACGATGCCGCCGATCGCGAAAGGCGAGAACAGGTTGAGCGAGATCGCGCGGGTATTGCCGCCCGAGGTCTGGGGCAGGCGTAACCCGTCGAGCGTATAGGCGTTGAAGCCGGTCTCGAACCCGCGGATCGAGACGAACTGCGCCTCGCCGGTAGCCGATCCGTTGCGTGCCTGGTCGACGCTGACAGAGACGCCCGGTAGCTGCTTGGCCAGATCGGCGATGTTGGTTTGGGATCGCAGCGAGATGTCGCCGGTCTGCACCACGTCGATCGTGCCGACCGCGTCCTCCTCTTCCTGCACCAGCCGGCGGTCGGCCGCGCCCAGTACGACAATGTCGTTGTCGGTGCGCTGCGCCTCGGCGTCCACGTCTGCGGCAGGGTCCGGCGCCCCGGCATAAGCGACGGAGGATGCCGAAAGCATCAGGGCAAGCAGCAGCGGCCGCCCGAGCGGGCGGAGGGAAGGCTTCGTCATGGGGTCTCCCAGGGATTGCGTCTGTCGAATGCAGATGTGGGCGACCTAAGTCCGATACGTTACCGATCAGGGACCAATATATGTCGTCGGCGTGTCATCTCTGCGGGTTCGCCGGGCGACCAGAGCGTAATCGAGAGGACATACTGCGGACCTAACGAGGCGCTTCTTTTCCAGATCGCACAGGTTTGCTCATGAAACTCCGGTCCATGCTGCTGTCGGCCGTTGCCGCTGCCGTTTCTTGCGTGCCGGCGGCGGCGCAGGAACGGCCGGACCTGCAGCTGGAGAAGGTGGTGATGGTGGTCCGGCACGGGCTCCGCGCGCCGCTGGCGGACGAGGCGCCGGTCGGCACGATGGCGCGCCAGCCCTGGCCCGAGTGGCAGGTGCCCGAGAGCTATCTGACCGAGCGCGGTTACACCGGCATGCGGCTGCTGGGTGCTTATGATCGCGAAGCCTATGCCGCGCGCGGGCTGTTCGACGCGGCCGGGTGCCCGATACCCGGCGCCGTGCGGATCCGGTCCAGCACCGCCCAGCGCGCGATCCAGTCGGGGAAGGCTCTGGCCGAAGGGTTCGCGCCAGGATGCGGCCTGGCCGTCGAGCATGGCGCGTCCGGCGATCGCGACCCGATCTTCGATCCGCGGGGCGCGGGCGTGGTCACCTATGACGGCGCGGCGGCAGTGGCCGCGATCGACCGGCATACCGGCGGTATCCAGGCGTTGGCCGAGCGGCACCGCGCGGCGTTCCGCACGCTGGAGGAGATCCTGGGCTGCCGTGGCAAGGGGATTGCGCGTCCGTGCGACATCCTGGCCGAGGAATCGGTGCTGAAGCCGGCGGCGGACCCTGCGTCGTTCGACTTTGGCGGGCCGATCCGGACGGCATCGGGGACCGCCCAGGTGTTTCTGCTCGAATATGCCGAGGGCTTCGACCCGGCGCGCGTGGGCTGGGGCCGTGCGACACCGGAAAAGATCGAGCAGATCGGTGCGCTGCACTCGCTGCTGTTCGACGTCCATGTCCGCGCACCCTATCTGGCCGGGCGGCAGAGTGCGGTGCTCGGCCGGCGCATCCTGTCCTCCCTTCAGGACCCGAGCGGGGCGAAGCTGGATCTGGTGGTTGGTCACGACAACAACCTGAACGCGATGGCCGCGGTGCTGGGCGTGACGTTCAAGGTCGATGGCTATGCCGAGAACGACGCAACCGTGGGCGGGGCACTGGTATTCGAGTTGCTGCGCAATCCCGGCAGTGCCAAGCGTTATGTGCGGGTGGCCTATCAGTCCCAGACGCTGGAGCAGCTGCGCAGCCTGGAGCCGCTGTCGATCGCGAGGCCGCCCAGCTACAAGACCCTGCCGATCGCCGAATGCGCGGGCGGCTTCCAGGGCATGTGCACGCTGCAGCAGTTCGACGCGCTGGTGCGGGGCAGGCTGGCGCCGCTCGATGGTCCAGCGCGCTCTCGGTAGCGCCAGATGCGGCCGGCTGAACCGCGTCCCGCTGCGCTGCGGACAACAGGTTCGGGATCAGCCGCTAGTGCGACCCGCTGGCCGTGAGCGCGCGCTCCAGTGCGTCAGCAAGTTCGCTGGCCCGGTATGGTTTCGTCAGCGTCGGGACTTCCGCATATCCTTCGGCGCCTTCCGCGTGGCCGTAGCCGGTCGCAAAAATGAAGGGGATCTTGCGCTCGCGCAGGGTCTCGGCAACCGGGTACGATCGGCCACCGTGGAGATTGATGTCCAGCACCGCCACGTCGAACCGTTCGGTCCGTGCAAGTTCCAGCGCCGTATCGAGACGCATGGCGGGCCCGACCACCTCGGCCCCCCGTTCGATCAGCAGGTCTTCAAGGTTCATGGCGACCAGCATCTCGTCTTCCACCACGAGGACACGCTTGCCGGTGAGTGTCATTCCTGCCCTTCCATGTTCGGCAGGGGAGCCTCGATCTCGCAGACCACCCCTGTTGCTGGGTAGCGCAAACGCACTATCCCGCCGATTTCTGCTGCCAGCCCGCGTTCGATCAAGCGCGAACCGAAGCCCCGGCCTGACGGTGGCGTAACCGCCGGGCCACCCTGTTCCTCCCAGCGCAGGTGAAAGACGGGTGGCTCACCTTGGTCGACGCTGCAGTCGATCCGGGCGCGCCCGCCTTCTTGCGAAAGCGCACCATATTTGGCGGCATTGGTGCACAGTTCATGCAACGCAAGCGCCAGACTGACGGACGCCTTGGACCCGATGCGAAGGTCGGGTCCCGCATAGTCGAAGCGATTGGCCCCGCCGAAAGGCCGAAGCGCATTTTCGATGATCTGCCGGAGCGGCGCAGACGCCCAGCTCTCCCGTGTCAGGAGATTATGGGCATCCGACAGGGCCAACAACCTGCCCTCGAACGCGCGCCTCGCGTGATCGGGAACGCGCTCATCCCTGAACGACTGCACTGCAAGCGACTGCACGACCGCCAGCGTGTTCTTCACGCGGTGGTTCAGTTCGTTGACGAGCAGTTCGCGATGCCTTTCGGCCTCCTTCCGCTCCGTCACGTCGGAGAAGGACACCGCGATGCCGCTGCCCTCCTTGGGAGCCGTTCGTAGTTCGACGAATCGATCTGGCCTCAGCACCGACCGCATTTCCTGCCGGCTCCCGACCCGGTCGATCATGGTGCGACGAAGGACATCCTCGAACGGCGTACCGGCCACTTCGGGAAAAACGTCCCACATGACGCGGCCAAGCACCTCGTCGCGGGACCGATCGAAATGGCGTTCGGCGGCACGGTTGAACAGGATCAGCCGCCAGTCCGCATCGATGGCGTAGAAGCCGTCGGACACAGCCTCCAGGACCGTCCGCATCCGGCGCTCGTTGTCGGCGAGCAGACGCGCCTGCTCCCGCGTGGCGCTCACGTCCTGAACCAGGCTGTAAAAGCCCTCTGTTTGCCCGTCGGACGTCAGCTGGGGCAGGTATTCGGCTTGTACGATACGGCGCACCCCGTCGGGAAAGATCAGCTCCTGCTCGAAGGAGAGGTGCTCGCCCGCTAGCACGCCGTCGATGTTCGCTCTCCCCTGGGCGAGCGCTTCCGGGTCCACAACGTGGAACACGGACTGTCCGATCACGTTCTCGCGCTGCCGGCCAAACCACTGCTCAAAGGTCCGGTTCACGAACCGGTACCGCAGATCCTTGTCGACATGCGTGATGAGCACGGGCAGCGCGTCCGCCAGCATCCGCAACTGCTCCTCACTGTCGGCAAGTGCGGCCTTGGCCTGGCTGGTCGCGAGCTTCGCCTCGAGCACGCGTTCGCGGGATGCTGCTTCGCCACGAAGGTCCGCCAGCCGGATCGCCCCGGCCACACGCGCGCGCAGTTCCTGGGCGTTGAAGGGCTTCACGATATGATCGTCCGCCCCGGCCTCCAGGCTTTCCACCCTGGCCTCTTCACCGGCGCGTGCGGACAGGAAAATGATCGGGACGGCGGCCGTGGCCGGGTCCGCCCGCAGCTCCCGAAGCAGTGCGAACCCGTCCAGGCCGGGCATCATGATGTCCGACAGGACGAGATCGGGTGCGATCCGCTTTGCCGCGGCCAGGGCTTCCGTGCCGTTCGCGACCGCCGTCACCTCATAGTCGTCGCGCAACAGGCGCTCGACATAGGCGCGCATGTCCGCGTTGTCGTCGGCCAGAAGAAGATGCGGCCGCGCGTCGGGCAGGGGCGTCCGGGACGCTGCCGCCTCTCCAGGCAGCCAACGAAGCGCTTCTTCGACATAGGCGTCCGCCCGGGCGGAAGCGGTGGCTGAAACCGCTGTGTCGCCGATGGTGCGGCCATAGGGCAGGGTCACCCTGAAGGTCGCGCCGCGGCCCGCCCCCTCGCTCTCGGCCGTTATCGTGCCACCGTGGAGTTGGACCAGCTTCTGGACCAAAGCCAGGCCGATCCCCGATCCTTCATGGCTGCGCGCGTTCTGACCCTCGATCCGGTGGAACCGCTCGAACAGCCGGGGCAGCTCCTCCGCCGCGATGCCCTCGCCGGTGTCCGTCACGGTCAGTTCGACCCCGTCGTCCAAGGCGGCCAGCCGAACCCGGATCGATCCTTCATGCGTGAACTTGAAGGCGTTGGACAACAGGTTGAGCACGATCGTCTCGTACATGCTGCGGTCGACCGCTGCGGGATGAGGGAGGGGCTGAACGTCGACGGTGAAGTCGAGCCCGGCTTTCTCCATCGCGGATCGGAAGTTGGAGGACAGATCGGCGGTCAGCGCCGCAAGGTCCACGAGCTCGAAGCTCGCTTCGGCCCGATCGGCTTCTACCCTCGAGAAATCGAGAAGCGCGTTGACCAGCCTGAGCAGACGTAGCGCATTGCGGTGCGCCATCTCCAGCTCGCCGCGATGGGCAGGCAGGCGGTCAGGGCTGTCGGCCAGAGCGTCCTCCAGCGGCCCGAGCAACAGGGTGAGGGGCGTCCGGAACTCGTGCGACACGTTGGAGAAGAAGGCGGTCTTCGCCCGGTCCAGTTCGGCCAACTCCTCGGCGCGCCGACGCTCGTCCTCGCGCGCGCGCGCGTTGCGCATGGCGACCGAAACCTGGCCGGCCAGCAGCTCGAAGAACGAGCGATAGCCTTCATCGAGCGAGCGGTTCGGGGATACGCCCGCAATGATCACGCCCAGCGCCGTTCCTTGCGCCCCGGTGATCGGAAGGACTAGGGCACTGCGGACCGGATCGGCATAGGGTCCGCCGACCAGCGGGACCAGGGTCTGCACATCGTCGACCGGGGTCACCTGGCCGCGCAATGCCGCGGCGACGGGCCACACGGCACCCGCCCCCTGATGCATGCGGGGCGGTGCGGCCACGCTGTGCTCCGGGATGCCGACTGCCGCAGTCCGGATCAGCTCGTCACCTTCGCAGAGGTAGATGGCCGCGAAGGGCACGTCGAGCGGATGTTCGGCCATGGTCTCGACAAGGTCGCGGGCGGCCTCGGCGGGTTCGCGCGCCTCACCGGCCCTCGCACCGAGTTCTCTCAACAGGCGCAGCCGTCGTTCGCTCACCAACTGCTCGGTCACCTCCGAACACACGGCCAGCGTGCCGACGATGTTGCCGTCATCATCTTCGGCCGGCGCATGGCTCACCGAGAAGTAGGCCTCTTCGCGATAGCCGGAACGATGCATCTCCAGCGGCAGGGCCGCCGTCCAGTTCGCCAGGCCCGTCCTCATCACCCGGTCGATCATGGGCCCGAGCGTGTCCCAGGCCTCGGCAAGGGTGATCCGGATGTCGTTGCCGAGGCCCGCGGGATGCCGGTCGCCAATCAGCTTCGAATAGGCATCATTGTAGATCTGGGTGAACGCGCCTCCCCAGGTGAGAACCATGGGATATTGGGACGACAAAAGGGTACGCACCGTCGAGCGAAGGCTTTGCGGCCAGCGCTCGACGTGGCCCAGCGGCGTAGCCGACCAATCGATGACGCGACCAAGCGCGCGGATCTCACCGGGGCCGGCAAACAGTTCTTCCGCGGAGCGGGATCGAAGCGGGACAGGATCAGACAAGCTATCGTAACCTTCGCGGTACATCGGCATCGTTGCTTTAGCGGTAAGCCGGTGGGGCCGCTACAGCGGCTCGAGAATGCGCCGGGGCAAGACACGGGTTGGCTGCTCACCTGGAGGCGAGCACCGCAAAGACGGCGAGCTGAAACAAACCTCCGATCCTTCCACAACTTGGCAGACGGGACTCCTCGCTTATTCGCGAATACCGTGCCTACTAGTAACTCCAAGGGTCCGGCCGGGGAGCTTCACGATCACGTGCGGCATGGGATCAATCCTTCGCGACCGGGGCAAGATACTCCTCGTCCGTCACCTTCTCCATCCAGGTCACGGGGGAGCCGTTCACCGCTTCCTGGACCGCGATGTGGGTCATCGCTTCGTGCTGGGTCGCACCGTGCCAGTGCTTGTGCTCGGCAGGGCACCACAGGATGTCGCCGGCGTGGAACTCGAGCTTGGGCCCGCGCTCAATTTGGGTCCAACCCACCCCTTCGGTGACGATCAGCGTCTGTCCGGCCGGATGGGAGTGCCAGGCGGTGCGCGCGCCTGGCTCGAAATGGACGATCGCGCCGCTGACGCGGGAGGGATCAGGGCGCTGGAACTGGCCGGTGATCGTGACCTTGCCAGTGAAATACTCCGGCGGGCCGTCGGCGGTCTTCATGGCCGCTTTGCGGGTGACCTCCATCTTCGATTCTCCTTGCTGTGCATGCGCGATGGTCGGGAGAGCCAGTGAACCGGCCAGAATTGCCGGGGCGGAGAGCGAGTTGACGATCATCGTCAGTTCGCCGTGAAGCCGCCGTCGACGGGCAGCGCGATTCCGTGGACGAAGCTGGCGCCGGAACTCGACAGCCACAGGACGGCGGCCGCGACTTCCTCGGGTTCGCCAAGGCGCCCGATCACTTGAAGACGCATGATGTCCTCCATCGCCTCAGGCTGGGTTTCCAGCATGCTCGCCACCATCGGAGTGTTGATCGTGGCCGGACAGACTGCATTGATGCGGATGCCGAGCTTGGCGTAGCGCAGTGCGGCGCTTCTGGTCAGCCCGATCACGCCATGCTTGGTGGCGTTGTACGCGGCGAGATCGAGGTTGCCGATCAGCCCGCCGATCGAGGCCATGTTGACGATCGCACCCGATCCTTGCGCCCGCATCTGCCTCAGTTCGTGCTTCATACACGCCCAGGTGCCGCGCAGGTTGATCGCCATGACACGATCGAAGTCCTCGGTCGGCTGGTCGGCCAGATCGCTTGCGGGCGCCTGCACACCGGCGTTGTTGAAGGCGATGTCGAGGCGCCCGAACTCCGCAACCGTCCGTTCGATCGCTGCCGCCACCTGGTCCTCCTCGCGGACATCGCAGGCAAGGCCGATCGCTCTGCCGTCGTGGACGCGAATCTCCTCGGCTTCGGCTTGAACGCGTTCTGCCTGCACATCGGTGAGCACCACGATGGCACCCGCTGCGGCATAGGCCTTCGCCGCGGCCAGGCCCATGCCCTGGCTTGCGCCAGTCACGAATGCGACCTGGCCCGTGAAGTCGTAGGTAGGGTTCATTGTTGGCCTCCGAAGCTTGTCACTCGGGACGTAGGCCTCAAATCGGGGCGGGATTAGCCCGGCAGCCGTTCATGAGACGGTGAGCGTCGCTCATCGCCCGCGCTCACAAGCCCAAGGGCCGAACTTCGCGGATGAGCTCGATCAGGAGGCGAAGCGCGGTCGGCACCTGGTGGCGGCTGGAATAATAGATGTGATAGCCTGGTCCCTGGGTAGCCCACTCCTCCAGAACCAGACTGAGTTGGCCGCGGGCCACATAGGGCGCGAAGGCCGGTTCCAGACCATAGATGAGCCCCATGCCCTGCAAGCCCAGCGTCAACAGAGCCTGGGTATCATCCACGGTGATCTTGCTCTGAACCGGCAGGGCGAACTCGCCCTCCGGTCCTTCGAACTCCCAATGATAGATACGCCCGTTCCCCAGCCGCACGCCGATGCAACGATGCTGCTGGAGGTCCTGCGGCGCACTAGGCACCCCGTAGCGCTCCAGATACGCAGGAGATGCCGCCACGACCCAGCGCAGGTTGGCGGAGAGACGCTGGGCGATCATGTCTTCGGGTACGGTGCCGCCATAGCGGATTCCCGCGTCGAAGCCGCTGCCGACCACATCGACCATGCGGTTGGTGGCAACGATGTCGACTTCGATGTCGGGAAAGCGCTCGGCGAACAGCGGCAGCACCGATCCAAACAGCAACGGGACCGCATCGGCGACGACATTCAGGCGGATGCGACCGGTTGGTGCATCACGGTAGCGGTTGAGATCCTCGAGCGCCTGGTTGATGGCCGTGAACGGCTGACTGATCGCGTCGCGCAGTTCCTCACCCGCCGCAGTCAGCGTGACGCTACGGTTGGTGCGATTGAGCAGCCTGACGCCGAGGCGCCCTTCCAACCCCTTCAGGGCGTGACTCAAGGCCGATGCGCTGACGCCTACCTCCAATCCCGCCAAGCGGAAGCTGCGGTGCCTGGCGATGGCCAGGAAGTAGGTGATGTCGGCAAGATCGGATCGGTTCGCAGCCACGCGCTACAGCCGATCGCCGGGATTGATCAGCGTCTCGAAGGACCGAGCATTTTTCTCGAACGCCGCCTGATACATGCCGAAGCCGAGCACGGTGCCGTCGTCCTCAAACAAACGATGGAGCGCTAGATGGATCATGGCTCCAGATCTTTCTGCGCGTCAGCCCCGCCCCTTCGACAGGAACAACCGCATCGAAGGGGAGAAGCGTGGCAGCTGTCCGCATCAGGCGATCGCAGGCAACTTCTCCAGATGCTTGTCCAGCGTGATCGGATAGTCGCGCACCCGGACGCCCGTTGCATTGTAGATCGCGTTGGCGACCGCCGCCCCGACCCCGCAGAGCCCCAGCTCGCCCACGCCTTTGGCCTTCAGCGGGTTCGCCGTCGGGTCCGCCTCGTCCAGGAAGATCACTTCCTGGTGCGGAATGTCGGCGTGGACCGGCACTTCATAGCCGGCGAGGTCGTGGTTGACGAAGAAGCCGAAGCGCTTGTCGACCTCGAGCGCCTCCATCAGCGCGCCGCCGACACCCATCGTCATCGCGCCGATCATCTGGCTGCGGGCAGTAACGGGGTTCAGGATCCGCCCGGCCGCACAGACCGCGAGCATCCGCCGCACGCGGGTGACGCCCGTGTACGCGTCGACGCCCACCTCCACGAAATGCGCGCCAAAGGTCGACTGCTGCATCTCCTTGCCGAGGTCGCCCCACTCCATCTTGTCCTCGACGACCAGCTCTCCGGCAGCCGCCGCCTGGGCCAGGGTGGCCGAGCGATTGCCGCTGGTGACCTTGCCGCCGGTGAACTGCGCGTCGGCCGAATTGAAGCCGAGCCGCTGGGCCACCGCTTCGCGCAGCTTGACGCAGGCGGCGTAGACGCCCGAGGTCGCGCTGGCGGCGCCGAACTGGCCGCCCGAACCGGCAGAGATTGGGAAGCTCGAATCCCCGAGCTTCACGGCCACCTGCTCGATCGGCACGCCCATCATCTCGGCCGCGGTCTGGGCGATAATGGTGTAGCTGCCGGTCCCGATGTCGGTCATGTCGGTCTCGACCGTCACCACCCCGTCGCGACCCAGCCGTACCCGCGCGCCGGACGGCAGGGCCAGGTGGTTGCGGAACGCCGCCGCCACGCCCATTCCCACCAGCCAGCGGCCGTCCCGCACCTGAGCGGGCTTCACCTGGCGACGCGACCAACCGAAGCGGTCGGCGCCTTCCTCCAGGCAGCGGACGAGGTTGCGCTGCGAGAACCGGCGCGTCGGCGTCTTGGGATCGACCTGGGTGTCGTTCTTCACGCGAAAGGCGATCGGGTCCATGCCGAGCTTCTCGGCCACTTCGTCGATCGCGATCTCCAGCGCCATCATGCCCGGCGCTTCGCCGGGCGCCCGCATCGCATTGCCCTCCGGCAGGTCGAGCACGGCGAGCCGCAGCGAGGTCAGCCGGTTGGCGCCGGCATAGAGCAGCTCGGTCTGGTTCACCGCGGTCTCGGGGCCGCCGCCGGGCAGATCGCCGGATCCGCTCTCGTGCGCGATGGCGGTGATGGTGCCGTCCGGCGTCGTGCCGATGCGGATGCGCTGGCGCGTCGCGGGCCGGTGCGTGGTGTTGTTCGCGATCAGCGGCCGCTGCAGCGCGAGCTTCACCGGCCGCTTCGCCGCGCGCGCGCCCAGCGCCGCCAGCACTGCGTCGGTGCGCAGGAACAGCTTTCCGCCAAAGCCACCGCCGACATAGGGCGAAAGGAAGCGGATCTTCTCCTTCGGCATCCCCAGCGTCTTGGCGAGGTCCGAGCGCCCCCAGTCGATCATCTGGTTGGACGTCCAGAGCGTCAGCTTGTCGCCGTTCCAGGCGGCGATGGAAGCGAACGGCTCCATCATCGCGTGGCTGTGGTCGGGCGTGGTATACAGTGCATCCAGCTTCACGCGCGCGGCGGCAAAGGCCTCTTCGAACTTGCCGACCCGGTGCTCGGGCGGGGATTCGCTGCCCTCGCCGCTGTTGCCGCCGGTCAGCGGCGCCGTCTTGAGCCCCTCGTCCAAGTCGAAGCGGCCGGCGCCCCGGTCATAGTCGACGCGGATCAGCGCGGCTGCGGCGCGGGCCTGCTCGAACGTCTCCGCCACCACGACGGCGATCGCCTGGTGATAATGGTCGACCTCCGGCCCGCCCAGCAGCTTGGCCGTGTTGTAGTTGCCCTTGCCGAGCTTGCCGGCATCGGCGGCGGTCACGATCGCGATCACCCCGGGCGCCGCCTTCGCGTCGCGCAGGTTCATCGCGCGGATGCGGCCCTTCGCCACGGCCGACCCCACCACATAGCCATAGGCGACGTCGGCGACCTCCCGGTGGAACTCATAGGCATAGGGTGCCGTGCCGGTCGTCTTGAGCGGTCCGTCGATGCGGCTGTGGGCGCGGCCCACGACCTTTTGCTGATCGATCGGGTTGGTGCCCGCGGGCGTGTCGAACTTCATGCGGACCTCGCTTCGGTCATCACCGCTGCCAGCGTGCGCTCGGCGAGCGGCAGCTTGAATGCATTGTCGTGCGTGGGCTTCGCCCCGGCGAGCAGCCTCGCCGAAACCGCCCTGGCGCCCTGCGGCATCGCCGCCTCGGCCGCCTCGACACGCCACGGCTTGTGCGCGACGCCGCCCAGCGCGACCCGGCCCGTGCCGTCCTTCTGGACGATCGCGGCCACGGACACGACGGCAAAGGCATAGGACGCGCGGTCCCGCACCTTCTCGTACATCTGGAACCCGCCCACCGGCTTTGGCAGCGTCACCGCGGTGATCAGCTCACCCGGGGTCAGCACATTCTCGATGTGCGGCGTGTCGCCGGGCAGCCGATGGAAGTCGGCGATCGGGATCGATCGCGTCTGCCCCTGCGGGCTCACCGTCTCGACCGTGGCGTCGAGCACGCGCATCGCCACCGCCATGTCGCTGGGGTTGGTCGCGATGCAGGCCTCGCTCGATCCGATCACCGCAAGCTGGCGCGAGACACCGCCGATCGCGCTGCAGCCAGAGCCCGGCTTGCGCTTGTTGCAGGGCATGTTGGTGTCATAGAAATAGGGGCAGCGGGTGCGCTGGAGCAGGTTGCCCGCGGTCGTCGCCTTGTTCCGAAGCTGGCCGGAGGCGCCGGCCACGATCGCACGGGCGAGCACGCCATAGTCGCGGCGCACGCGCGCGTCGGTCGCAAGATCGGTGTTGGTGACGAGCGCCCCGATCCTGAGGCCGCCGTCCGCGGTCTTCTCGATCTTGTCGAAACCCAGGCCCTGAACGTCGACGAGATGGGTCGGCGCCTCGATCTCCAGCTTCATCAGGTCGAGCAGGTTGGTGCCGCCGGCCAGGAACTTGGTGCCCGGCCGGGCCGCGGCCCGGGCGGCCGCGACCGGGTCCGTGGCGCGCTCGTAGGTAAAGGCCTTCATGCTTTGGCTCCCGCCACTTCGGCCATGGCCTCGGCGATGTTGGAATAGGCACCGCACCGGCAGATGTTGCCGCTCATCCGCTCCCGCATCTCGATGTTGGTGAAGCCGGGCTTCCCCGTCAGGTCCGCCTGCACATGGCTCGGCACACCCCGCTTGATCTCGTCCAGTACCGCAACCGCCGAGCAGATCTGGCCCGGCGTGCAATAGCCGCATTGATAGCCGTCGTGGCGAACGAACGCGGCCTGCATCGGGTGCAGCTTCTCAGGCGTGCCCAGGCCCTCGATCGTGGTGACCGTGTCGCCCTGGTGCTGGGCGGCGAGGCTGAGGCAGGAGTTGATGCGGACGCCGTTCACGATGACCGTGCAGGCGCCGCATTGGCCGTGGTCGCAGCCTTTCTTGGTGCCGGTGAGGTGCAGGTGCTCGCGCAGGGCATCGAGCAGCGTGGTGCGCGGATCGAGCGTGAGATCGCGCTTCTGGCCGTTCACCTCAAACGAGACGGGCATGGTCGGCACCGCTTTCGCAGCGGTTGTCGCTTGCCCTGCCGCGGCGCTCGCCGGCGCAGTCGCGACGACCGCCGTCGCCGCCCCGCTGGCAAGGACGGTTCGGCGGGACATTCCGAATTGAGCCTCTGCGGCCATGATAAAGGTTCCTTCCTTCGCCGGTCCGTCGGCGCCCCGCATACGCTGGCCGCGCCGCCGTTGCGCGTACCTTCGTTCCTTCTAACGCTTGGCACAGGCGATCGCGCCCGCAAAGCAGCTCAACGAAGCGATGAATGTTGTTCATCGAACACGTAACGGTGGGAGATTGCCGTCAGCTCCGATGGGCGCAGATCGGCGGAGGTGGCCCAGCCGCAGCGACAGGGCGGGTCGGTGGGCGGGAGCGATCCGCCAGCGGGAGGTTTGGCGTATCGCTCAGCGGACCCTCGACATGGGTGCGGAGGGGACCTGTGCCACAGCCTGCTTGACACGAGTGGCGGCACGGCGGGCGAAACCTGCGTGAGGTGTTGGCCGCATGAGGACACCGGCCATCGGTGACAAACCATTGCGATGCCGGAGTTCAGGCGGCCAACAGGAAAGTTGCGCGCTTCTAGATCTGCACGACTCCCATTAGCGCCAGGATCAGCACGGTCGCGATCGTCGAGATCACCAGCGATCCCAGGCAGCCGATCCGGCGGGAGAAGAGCAGGAACAAGGCCCTAGCCCTTCAGCTGCTCAGCGGCGGCGTCGAGTGCGGCGCGATCATTGCCGATCCGGCCGATGAGTTCGCGGGCCTGCTCGGCATGCAGGCCGTGCTTGCGCGCGAAATACTCGACTTCATAGGGTTCTTCGGCCGCCACCGTCCGGCGATCGCTGCCGCCAATCTTGGTCTTGTCGTCTGCCATTTCCTGCCTCCTAGGTAGAACTGGAATCCACGGCACTGCGGACGGGTTCCCGCGCATCGGACCGATCGACCGGAGGAGCGTCAGTTGATCTCGATCCGCACCGTCTGCACCCCAGGCGCAACGGCGATGTCGACGATCTTGGCGCCGCCTTCCGACTTGATCACACTGACCTTGCCGTTGCGTTCAAGGTGCGCCTGCTTCACGCTTGCGGGGTCCGCCACACCTTCCTCGCGCAGCGCCTCGCTGAGATCACGGTCTGTCATATGGGCGGCACGGAGCATGTGCTCGTCGACGATGCCTTCGCGGATCAGGATCTCGTCGCGTCCCTTGATGAGATGCCCGAAGCCATGCCACCGCACCGCAACGGCCGAGACCAGCCAGTGCAGTGCGACAACGGCGGCGATGGCTGCAAGTGATGGCAGGATGGGCGCGTTGCCGGTGATCGCGCGGCTGGCGATCGATCCTATGACGATGCCGACGATTACGTCTAACGCGCTCGCCCGGCTGAGGAAGCGTTTCTTCCCGATGCGGACGATCGCGAGCGTGGCGACATAGAGGACGACTGCGCGGCAGGCCATCTGCCCGGCCGAAAGCGCCTGCGCCTCACGCCCGATGCCCAGCAACAGTTCTGCCCAGTCCACGTCGTTCCCTTTCCTGCTGCCAATCCGATCGCTTAACGCGGGAAGCGGGCCGCAGTGCGGGCCGGCAGGAAAATAGAAGGGCGACCGGGCTGCGGGCGAGCGGAGCTCCGGAGCAAGGTGTAAAGACCGTCGACCCGGATCGGCCCGATCAATCGTCCTTGCGCTCAGCTGTCCCCGCTACTCCGAGCTTTGCCGCGACGCGCTGAACTTCTTCGTCGGAAGGCGCGGCCGGAAGCGCTTCGCCGGGGGCAAGGGCTTCGTCAGGGATGCCGGGACCCGTCCCCGCGACGCTTTCGTCCCGCGCGCGTTCGTTCGGGCCGTTGCTGATCTTGCGCTCGTTCATTGCGAACCTCCGTGTGTATCCGGTCAACGCACAGATGCCGTGGATTGCGCCATCGATGTCGCGGTTTTCGGGTTGGGGCGATCCTTGTCCCAGCATCGCGAAACCTTTGATGCTGCCGCCCGTTCGGGGTTTTCCCAATCAGGAGACAGACAGTGAGCACAGGCGAACCTTCGCGCCGGGCGTTGCTTGGCGGGGCGGCGTTGGGTTTGGCGGCGACTGCCGCTCCCGGATTGGCCCAGAGCGCAGGCCCGGGCGCGGCACCGGCTCCGCTGCGGGATCCGCGGAGCAAATATACAGCCGGGCCCTTCCCTGAGCAGCGCCAGCCCTGGCCCGGCCTGCAGAGCAAGATGAGCCCGCGGCCCGATTGCGGGGAGACCAGCTACAAGGGCTCGGGCAAGCTCCTGGGCCGGAAGGCGCTGATCACCGGCGGCGACAGCGGCATCGGGCGTGCGGCAGCCATCGCCTACGCCCGGGAAGGTGCCGACGTCGCCATCAACTACCACCCGGACGAGGAGCCGGATGCCCGCGAGGTCGTCTCCCTGATCCGCGAGGCGGGGCGAAAGGCAGTGGCCATCCCCATGGACATTCGCAGCCTCGACAACTGCAGGCGCATCATCGCGCGCGCAGTGGAAGGGCTGGGCGGCCTCGACATCCTCGTCAACAATGCCGCCTACCAGCAAAGCAAGGCCGAGATCTCGGAGATCAGCGACGAGCAGATGGTCCGGACGTTCGAGACCAACATCTTCGCGACCTTCCGCCTCAGCAAGAGCGCCATCCCGCACCTGAAGCCCGGGGCCGTGATCATCAACACGGGCTCGGTGAACAGCTATGATCCGGGCGAGGAACTGCTCGACTATGCCTCGACCAAGGGCGCGATCCTGATCTTCACCAAGGGCCTCGCCAAGCAGCTCGCCAAGAAGGGGATCCGCGTCAACATGGTCGCGCCGGGCCCGTTCTGGACGCCGCTGCAGGTCGCCGGTGGGCAACTGCCCGGCAAGCTCGGTGAGTTCGGCAAGGACACGCCTCTGGGACGCGCCGGCCAACCAGCGGAACTGGCGGCGCATTACGTGCTTCTCGCCTCCGACGATTCGAGTTTCACCACCGGCGGCGTGGTCGGCGCGAATGGGGGCAAGGGGAACCCCTGACGCGCGGGGTCGGTTACGAGCGCGGGAACTCCTCTGGTTCCCGCGGCTTGAGCCGGCATGACCGAAAACGAATGGATCGCCGCGGGTTGGACAAGCCGGCAGGTGCGGGCGAACGGCATCGAGTTGCATGTCGTGGAGGCCGGACCGGGAGACGGGCAGCCGCTCATCCTGCTGCACGGGTTCCCGGAGTTCTGGTGGGCCTGGCGAAAGCAGATCCAACCCCTGGCCGACGCTGGCTTCCGGGTGATCGTCCCGGATTTGCGGGGCTATAATCTGAGCGAGGCACCGCAGGGTCTCGCCTCCTACGACCTCGACGTGCTGGCAGCCGATGTGGTTGCCCTGGCCGAGGCTCTCCACGTGCCGCGTTTCAAGCTCGTTGGCCACGACTGGGGCGGGGTGATCGCCTGGTGGGTCGCGGCTCGCCACGCCGGCCATGTCGAGAAGCTGGTGATCCTCGACGCGCCGCATCCGGACGTATGGGGAGCGCAGGCGCTCAAGCACCCGACCCAGGCGCTGCGGAGCAGCTATGCCATGTTCTTCCAGCTTCCGTGGCTGCCCGAAGCCGTGTTCGGAAGCTTCGACTTTGCAGGCTTGCGCACGATGATGGAGGGCTCGGCCGCTCCCGGCGCATTCGAGGCGGGAGCGCTCGACCGCTACATGCAGGCCTGGCAGCGGCCGGGGCGGTTTACCGCCATGCTGAACTACTATCGCGCGCTTCGGCATCGAAGGTCGGGCGGATCGGCGCGGATCGGGGTGCCCACGCGTATCCTTTGGGGCGGAAAGGACAGCTTCCTGGAGCCGCATGTCGCACGTGCGAGCCTGGGGCAGTGCGAGCAGGGGGGCCTGGAGATCCTGGAGGATGCGACCCACTGGCTGCATCTCGAGCAACCCGAGCGGGTGACGGCGCGGATCCTCGATCACCTCCAATCTTGAACCGGTCGCCACGACCGGCTGGCGGGGCGGGATAGAAGCGCCTCCGGGTTCGTTCGGACGTCACAAGCTTGGATAGTGGGGCTGACGGCATGCGCTTTTCGGGACAGGTGGCATTGGTAACCGGCGCGGGCTCGGGCATCGGCAAGGCCGTTGCCTTGCGGCTGGCGGAAGAAGGCTGCGCAGTCGGGGTGCTGACCCACACCGCCGAGGATGCGCAGCAGGTCGCCCGCCAGATCGCGGATGCAGGCGGTCGCGCCCTGCCGCTCGTCGCGGATGTCTCGGCCGAGGATCAGGTGAAGGCTGCGGTCGCCGATCTCGTGCGCGACTATGGGCGGCTCGATCATGTGTTCGCGAACGCGGGCATCAACGGCGTCTGGGCGCCGATCGACGAACTCGGGCCCGACGAGTGGGATCGGACCATCAACACCAATCTGCGGGGCACCTATCTCACGCTCCACTATGCCGTCCCGCACCTGAAGCGTGCGGGTGCCGGGGCCATCGTCATCACGGCATCGGTGAACGGCACCCGGATATTCTCGAACGCCGGCGCGACCGCCTACAGCTGCACCAAGGCGGCGCAGGTCGCGATGGCAAAGATGCTCGCGCTGGAACTCGCCAAGTTCCGGATCCGCGTGAACGTGATCTGCCCGGGGCAGATCGAAACCGACATCGAGGAGAGCACGACGCACCGCGACGCGGCGGTCGCGGGCGAGCCGGTCGAGTATCCGGAAGGGAAGATCCCGCTGACCGATGGGGAGCCCGGCACCTCTGACGAAGTGGCGGACCTCGTCCTTTTCCTGCTTTCGGATCAGGCGCGACACATCAGCGGCACACCCGTCTGGATCGACGGCGCGGAATCACTGCTGGTCGGGTGAGGGCATTGGTGGACGATCTGCAGCCCCGCTGGCTCGTCGAGCTCTTCCTTCCGACTACGTCGAATGAAGGTGCCCCCTTCGCACGAGAGATGTTCGACCGGGTGCGCGATGAGCTTCTGCAGGCGTTCGGTGGCGTCACGCTGTTCAGCCGGAGTCCGGCCGAGGGGCTTTGGGCGGAGGGGCGCGGCGACGGCACCGCCCGTGATCGGATGATCACGGCAGAGGTCATGGTCGATGACGTGGACCGGGACTGGTGGGCCCGGTACCGGCGCGACCTGGAAGCCCGGTTTTCGCAGGAAGAGATACTGATCCGCTGCTATCGCATATGGACGCTCTAGGGCCGGGTAGCACAGCGGCGCGGTTGCGGATCGGTACCGCGGGCTGGTCAATCCCGCGCGAAGCCGCCGAAGCGGTGCCGGGCGAGGGAACCCATCTCCAGCGCTACGCGCGCCGGTTCGACGCCGCGGAGATCAACAGCAGTTTCCATCGCCCGCATCGTCCCTCCACCTACGCGCGGTGGGCGGCGAGCGTCCCGCCGCACTTCCGCTTCTCGGTCAAGCTGCCGAAGACCATCACCCATCAGCACAAGCTGGCCGGCTATGGCGATCTGCTGGGGCGCTTCGCCGACGAGGTCGCGGGCCTCGGCAGCAATCGCGGGCCGACGCTCGTGCAACTGCCGCCCAGCCTTGCATTCGAGCCGGCGGTTGCGGCCACATTCTTCACGGAACTGGCCGCGCGGTTGGGGCCGGCCATCGTCTGCGAACCCCGGCATCCCAGCTGGTTCGAGGAAGCGGCCGAGCGACTGCTCCGCGACCATGCAGTCGCGCGCGTGGCTGCCGACCCTGCGGTTCATCCCCGCGCGGCCGAGCCGGGTGGATGGGCGGGGATGGCCTATTTCCGGCTGCACGGGTCGCCGGTCATCTATCGGTCCTCGTACGACGGGACCGCCATCACTCGCCTTCACGACGCAATGGCCGAGGCGGACACCGCCGCCGCCGAGTGCTGGGCGATCTTCGACAACACGGCGTCCGGCGCGGCGCTTCCCAACGCATTGCAGCTCACCGAGTCCTTTGGAACCGATAAGGATCGGATCCAGGGCTTGGGGGGCAACCATTTGGGATAGTTGACGTTTCAGCTCCTTCGACCTGGCAGGGCAAGCCTGTCCGCCGCCCGTTCCCATCCCCTGTTGTCCGCGAGCGTCCATGCGTATCCTTGTCGCCGAGAGTGAGCCGCCCGCCGCCCGCGAGAAGCGGCGGGACAGTGTCGGCCGCAGTTCCGGCGAGACCTTCCTCAAGCGCCTGGGCGACCTGGCGCCGGACGCCAGTTGTGACCGCGTGAAGCCGGCCGACCGCGGAAGCTGCGTGCCCGATGCCGTGGGGCTGGAGGGCTATGATGCGGTGTTTCTCACCGGTTCGCCGCTGCATCTGTACGAGGACACGCCCGAGACGCGACGCGAGGTCGACTTCATGCGGGCGGTCTTCCAGTCCGGCACGCCTGCCTTCGGCTCCTGCGCCGGACTGCAGGTTGCGGTGGTTGCGGCTGGCGGCACGGTTCGCGCGATGCAGGAGCGGCGGGAGGCGGGCTTCGCACGCCGGATCGCGCGCCAACCGGCGGGGGAGGGGCATCTCCTCCTCGACGGGCGCCCGCCAGTCTTCGATGCGCCGGCGATCCACACCGACGAAGTCGATGCGCTTCCCGAGGGTGCCCGGTTGCTGGCATCGAACTCGGTGACGCGCGTCCAGGCAGCCGAGATCCGCCACGGGAACGGCATCTTCTGGGGCGTGCAATATCATCCGGAAATTTCGTTGCGCGAAGTCGCCGCTGCCCTCCGCCGCCAGTCGGAAGACCTGATCGAACACGGCCTCGCTCGGGACGAACTGGACGTGGAAAGCCATGCGGCACTGGTGGAGGGGCTGCACCGGGAGCCCGAACGGCGCGATCTCGCCTGGCGGCTCGGACTGAACGAGCAGGTGACGGATGCGCCTGCGCGCATGACGGAGCTGCGCAACTTCCTCACTCATCTGGTGCTGCCGACCCGCTCCGCCCGGGGTCGCGCCTGAGCGGGGCCGACATTCGCCGGTCCTTCCGGTGCGTTCGTGCGTTGAGCCTCGGTTTTGGCGCCATCACCTTTCCGGAAGGGAGCTGTCCTACGTGAAATATCGAGCCGTATTCTTCGACGTCGACGGGACGCTGGTCGACAGCAACGACATGCACGTGCTCGCCTGGGAGGAAGCATTCCGGAGCATCGAAGCCGATTTCGACCGCGCGACCATCCACGGCCAGATCGGCAAGGGCAAGGACATGCTGGTGCCGACGCTCATCCCCGATGCGGACGCGGGCCTGATCGAAAAGCTCGGGGAGGCGCATGGCGCGGTCTTCAAGCCCGACCTGCTGGAACAGGTGCGGCCCTTTCCCGGCGCGCATGACCTGCTCGCCCGCGTCCATGCGGCGGGGCAGACGGTGGTGCTTGCCTCGTCCGCGTCGGCCGAGGAGGTCGGTCATTACCTCGACCTGCTCGATGCGCGCGACCTCGTCCAGGCGACCACGAGCTCCGGGGATGTCGAACATACCAAGCCGGCGCCCGACATCTTCGCGGCTGCCCTGAAGAAGGTGGCGCCATTGTCCGCAGAGGAGGTGTTGGTGGTCGGCGACAGCCCCTATGACGTGGAGGCTGCCAGCAAATGCGGCATCGCGACCATCGCGTTGCTATCCGGCAAGTTCCCCGAGGAGACGCTCCGCGAAGCAGGCGCGATCGCGATCTACGACGATGTCGCGGCGCTGCTGGCGGAGTATGACCGCTCCCCGTTGGGACGCTGAGCAAATGTCCGGCTCGCGCGACGAGGACCTGAAAAGCAAGGGCAGTCCAGAGGCCGAGCCCGTGGAAGGTCTGACCGAGGAGGAGGTCGATTCCGTCGACGAGCGCCGGTCGGGCTCGCCCAAGGTCGTCCACGAGGTCATCCGGCTTCAGGGCGACGAGGAGCTCGGAAGGCCGCTGGCCTCTTTGATCTTCTCCGGCTTTGCGGCAGGGGTGGGCCTCAGCGCGTCGATCCTGGCCGAGGCGTTCCTGCAGGAGAAGCTGCCCAAGGAACCCTGGGCGGAGTTGATCTCCTCGCTCGGCTACTCGGTCGGCTACGTGATCGTGATCCTGGGCAACCTGCAACTGTTCACCGAGAACACGGTGACGGCGGTGCTTCCGCTCGCCACCCACCCGACACGGCGGAACCTTGCCCGGCTGCTTCGTCTCTGGGTCACCGTCCTGGTTGCCAACCTGATCGGCACCTTCTTCGTCGCCTTGCTCATCGCCCACCAGATCATCGTCGGGCCGGAGCAACTCTCCGCCACGCTGGAGGTCTCGCGCTCGGTGCTCCGGCATGATGCGATGACGACGCTGATGCTGGGCATGCCGGCCGGCTTCCTGGTGGCGTCGATCGCCTGGATCCTGCCAAATGCGAAAGGCAGCGAGTTCTGGGTAATCGTCCTGATCACCTATGTGATCGCGCTGGGCGGCTTCAGCCACGTGGTCGCCGGATCGGGAGAGGCCTGGCTGCTGTGGCTGCAAGGAGAGCTGGGGCTTTCGGGCGCCATCGGCCGCATCATCCTGCCGTCGTTGCTGGGCAACATCATCGGCGGCACCGGCCTGTTCGCGGTGCTCGCCCATGGCCAAGTGCACGGGGAGCTTGATCCGGGCGAGGGCGAATAGCGGCAGTTCCTGAGCGCCGGAACCCTGGGGGCCGGCCACGCGTCTGCACGGGATGGCAGCAAGGTTCAGGCACCTCGCCGGGATCGCCGTCCTGGCGCCCGCGGCGCTCCTCCCGGTGCCGGCGCTCGCATGCACCCTGTGTCATTCGCCCCAGGCGACGTCCGTGCGCGAACGCCTGCTGGCGGGCGACCTGTGGTGGAATGCCTGCGCGGTCGCGTTGCCGCTGACGCTCCTGCTCGCAGTGATCGCTCTGGTCCTGCGGGAGCCTGAGGAAAGGTCCCGGTCATGATTGCCAGCCGCCGCCCGCTTCTGTCCGCCGGCCTCGCACTCGGCATGGGCATGGGCGGCTTCGTGGAAGGGATCCTGTTCCATCAGATCCTGCAGTTCCACAACATGCTTTCCGGCCGGATTCCGAACACCGACTATGTCGGCGCCAAGGTGAACATGGTGTGGGACGGCTTCTTCCACGCCGGCGTCTGGATGCTCACGGCCATCGGCATCGCCCTTCTCTGGCGCGCTGGGCGGCGGCGCGACGCCGACCTGTCTGGGCGCCTTTTCAGCGGGGCCCTGCTGATCGGCTGGGGCCTGTTCAACCTGGTTGAAGGATTGATCGACCACCACCTGCTTCAACTTCACCACGTCTATGAACCGGCCGGGCTCTCCGTGTGGGACGGCCTCTTCCTGCTCTGGGGAGCAGGGATGGTCGCGGTCGGCTGGTGGCTGTGTCGGCGCCGCTGAGGGCAGCGAATGCCGGCCACACCTCGGAGCAGGCGCAACGTTTCCGACCGCGTTGCGTTCTGGACTGGACGAGCGGCCCTTCAGCCACTCCCTCTCTGTCGCGACAAGGAATCCCCAAGATGCCCGCGATGAACGATCGTGGCCTGTCGAGCCCGCGCCGAAGAGCCGTCCCTAGCATCCCGTCCGCCGAACAGGATTTCGGCCGACGACGCAAAGGAGCCCACCGATGAGCACGGAACGTAAGGCAACGCTGTACCGCATGGTGCTGCCGGAACACACCTGCCCCTTCGGCTTACGCGCCAAGGCCATGCTGGAGGCCGCCGGCTACGAGGTCGAAGACCATCTGCTCCGGTCCCGCGAGGAAGTGGACCGGTACAAGGAGGAGCAGGGCGTTTCCACCACGCCGCAGGTGTTCATCGACGGGGAACGGATCGGCGGCAGTGACGATCTCGAGCGCTTCCTTGCCAGCAACTGAGCCCCACCCCGAAATCCAGGACCTGAAGATCGTCCTGGTGCTTGGCGGCGGCAACGCCCTCGGCGCCTATCATGCCGGCCTGTATGAGGTGCTCCACGATGCCGGCATTGAGCCGGAGTGGGTCGTCGGCACCTCGATCGGCGCGGTCACGGGCGCGATCATCGCAGGCAATGCCCCGGAGGATCGGCTGGACCGCCTCCGCAAGCTCTGGCGGCCGGCGGACGAGCAGGGCTGGCCGATGCCGTGGGACATGCTGCCGGAAGGCTGGCGCCGGACCGGTGCCGTGGTGGAAACGCTTCTGACGGGTCGCGCCGGACTGTTCGGGCCGCTCGGCTCCTATCCCGCGTGGCGGCAGGGGGACGGGGCCGCCGGGTCGCCCGCCGTTTACGACACGCAGGCGCTGAGCAGCACGCTTCGGGATCTTGTCGACTTCGACCTGCTCAACCGCGGCCCGATGCGCATGACGGCCGTCGCGGTCGACATCGAAACCGGTGAGGAGGTTCTGCTGGATACCACCCGGCAGCGGCTGTCGGCGGACCATATCCGCGCGAGCGCAGCCCTGCTGACCGCCTATCCGGCGGTGGAGGTGGACGGCCGCCTCCTCGGAGGCGGCGGACTGTCGATGAACCTCCCGATCGATCCGGTGATGCTCGACCCCGGTTCCACGCCGATCCTGTGCATCGCGTCGGACCTTCTTCCGCTCTCCTCGAACCGGCCCAAGACCATCGGTGAGGTTGCCGGGCGGATGCAGGATCTCGCCTTTGCGGCGCAGTCCCGCAGGACGCTCTCGCGCTGGCGCGCCTTTTACGAGAGTGGCTGCCCGGGGCGGGAGACGTGCCGCCCGGTCGCGCTGGTGACCACGGCCTATCGTGATCAGGAGCAAGAGGTCGCCGGCAAGGCGATGGACTTCTCCCCGCGATCGGTGCTGCAGCGGTGGAACAGCGGACGCCGGGACGGCGACGCACTCGTGCATCGGCTGCGGTCCGGCGAATTCACCCGCGGGCAGGACGATCTCACCATTCACGATGCTGCCGGTGACGGCGAGGTTTCTGCTTGAACTAACGTACGTTAGAAGGTTCCAGCTATTCGTCGCAAGTTTCCTTTTCTTTGGGAACAACCCGATTGCTGGCGGGATTGGAGGGCATCGCAACGCAGAAGAGGGAGGTGTTGATGGCGTCAACGGCGATCTCGAAGGAGATGCTGCCAGTCAGCCCCTACTTCCTGGCGCTGCGAGAAGATCTTCGTCGCCCTAGAAAGCCGCTTGCCCGGTTCCGATCGGGTGAACTCGAGGTGGAGGTGGTCGCCGCCCCCGACGGTGTCTTCGCGCTCGTGCGACGCCCCGGGAATGGGGGGCTCGCGCTGCGGGCCGCCTTTATCGCCGCACCGTTCGAATGCGAGGTGCTGGATGCCCGGCCCGGCGAATCCGCTCGCCTTCGGGTGACCAGCGGCATGGGGGAACACCACATCGTCTTCGCGATCGGGTCGGAGGCGCTGGAGATCCTGCGCATCACCGTCTGCCTGACCCCTGAAACGTCGATCCTCATCCCCTTTGCGCCGCGGGACCTCTACCCCCTCGGGCGCGAGGATGATCCGGTTGCCGCAAGCGGCACGGTCGAAGCGGCCCAGCGGGGCTTGAACGGCGGGCTGATCTACTTCCGCATCGAGGAGCCGGACTTCGGCAATGTTCTCTACTTCCAGAACCTCACCGCGCTGAACGACTACTACCGCGACACGGGCACCAAGCCGGATGGCGTCGTGGGCGGGGAATGGCCCGAACTCGGCTATCTCCTGCCGACGCCCGAGCGCGACCAGGATCCGGCTTCCGCGGCGCTGGAGGCGGGCAAGACCGTCACGATCTCCGACGCGATCGTGGTGTTCCGCTACATGGCACCGCCGGACGAACGGGAGTCCGCACGCCAGTTCATCCAGATGCTGGGCACCGCCTACAAGGCCCTGGAGCTTCCGCCAGTTCAATATCGCGACTGGGCGGATCGAGCGGAACGGGCTGCCCGCGACCTGGACGAGGCGCCGGAGGCAACCATCCGCCACTATGGGCACCGCTACGTCCATCCGTATACCGCAGCGGAGTATCCCGACATCATGGTCCAGATGTCGGTGATCACCGCCCTGCACGACTGGGGCAAGTGGCGGGGCGAACCGCATCCCTTGGAAGCCGAACTGAAGGCGGGCCTGCAGAAGTTCTACGATCCGAAGCTCGCTACACTGCGGCGCTATCTTCCCAACGTCGGCAAGGACAAGGACGCCGACGCGGTCGACAGCTGGTACCTGTACCACCCGCTGCTCAACCTCGGCATCCTGGCGCTGGACGGCGACACCGACGCGCGGGAGCTGTTCCTGTCCTCGCTCGAGTACGGCATTCGGGCCGCGCAGCACTTCGATTACCGTTGGCCGATCCAGTACAACGTCACCGACTTCTCCATCATCGAGAAGACCGCGCCTGCCGACGGGCGGGGGCAGACCGACGTGGGCGGCATTTACGCCTGGGTCATGTTGCAGGCGTTCGAGCTGACCGATGACAAGCGCTACCTGGACGAGGCGCGGGCCGCGATCGAGGCGGCAATTGGGCTGAGGTTCAACATCAACTACCAGGCCAATCTGACCGCCTGGGGCGCCGCCGCCTGCATGCGCCTCTGGCGGATCACTGACCGCGAAGTCTATCTCCAGCAAAGCTACGTCTATCTCGCGAGCTTCTTCCACAACAGCGTGTTGTGGGACAGCCAGATCGGCCATGCCGAGAGCTACGAGACCTTCCTCGGGGTAACATGTCTTCAGGATGCCCCGTATATGGCGATGTACGAATGCTTCGACACCTTCGTCGCGTTCGAGCGGTTCCTGAACGACAGCGGCCCGGAACTCGAACTCGAAGCGCGCATGCTGATCAGCGAATACTGCAAATACGTCCTGTCGCGTGCCTGGTACTATTACCCGGACGCACTGCCGGCCGAGGCAGTGGCGGACCAGCAGCGCGAGTCCAACGGGCACGTCGACCCGAAGCTCTCCTTCCCCTTGGAAGACCTGTATCCGGACGGGCAGCAGGCGGGGCAGGTGGGCCAGGAGGTTTATGGCGCCGGCGCTGCGTTCATCTTCGCATCGCGAGCCTTCCACGACATCGAGGGTGCACCCTTCCGGATATACTGCGACTATCTGCTGCGGCGGATCGAGCGGACCGGTGAGCGCGCCGTGACGATCATCCTCGACGGGGTGGAGACCTGCACCGCCAATCTTCGGCTCGTGCGGCTCAAGCGGCGCAAGCTTCCCAAAAGCAGCGTTACCACCGCGGGTGGCGATTCGGTCCGCCCACACAGCAGTTCGGAAGATCGCACCGACTACAACGTGCCGGCCAACGGCCGCATCGTCCTCAGCTGGGAATAGACATGGCGATCGAGCATACGTCGCTTGCGGGCAAGCGCATCCTTCTGACGGGCGGTACCACCGGCATCGGTCGCGCGACCCTCACGCTTCTTGCCGGGCAAGGCGCGCGTGTCCTCACCTTCGGGCGAGACCAGCAGGCGCTGGACCAGGCGCTCGCAAGCGCCGGCGGCGGGCCGGACCTGTTCGGCATCACCGCGGACGCAGCGACGAAGGAGGGGATCGACGCCGTCTTCCAGGCAGTCGACGAGAAGCTCGGCGGCGTCGACATGCTCGTCGCCTGCGCGGCACTGGGCGCCGATCCGCTGGACGAGATGGCGGACGAAGATTGGCGCTACGTGGTCCAGACCAACCTGGTCGGCTACCTTGCGTCGGCCAAGGCGGCGATGACGCGGATGGAGGCACAGGGCGGCGGGCACCTGCTCTTCGTCGGCTCGATCAGCACTGAGATCAAGGCGGAGGGCGAGAGCGTTTATTCCGCGACCAAGGCCGGGGTTCAGGCGTTCGCCGAAACCCTCCGCAAGGAAGTCGCGGACAGGAACATCAAGGTCAGCGTGATCCAGCCGGGCTCGGTCGACACCGACATGCAGGAGTGCAGCCCGGAAGAGAAGCGGGAAGCGGTGGCCAAGCAGGAGATGCTCCAGGCCGAGGAGATCGCCGAGGCGATCCTCTTCGTTCTCAGCCGCTCCTCCGCCTGCGACGTCGTCAATCTGCGGATCGAACCTCGCGTGCAGAAGACGAGCTGAGCTTCCCGCCCCATCCCACAACAAGGAGCCGGCCGCTCGATGAAGGCTGCACTCAAGACTGCCGAAGGCACGTTCGCCGTCACCGAGGTCGAGCGGCCGATCCTGCCCGCATCCAACTTCGTGCTGGCACGCGTGCGTGTGGCGGGCATCTGCGGGACCGACCTGCGGCACTGGAAAAAGCAGGAGCCGGAGCTGGAATGCCACATCATGGGGCATGAACTGGCCGGCGAAGTGGTCGAAGTTGGCGAGGGCGTCACCAATGTGAAGCCGGGCGATCGCGTCGTGATCGAGACGGTGATGGGCGATGGCGTCTGCGACTATTGCCGCATCCAGCGCTACAATGTCTGCGAGCACCTCTACGACGTGCGGACCCAATATGTGTCGCGTGCCTATGGCGAATATGTCGCCGGCCCGGCCGAAAAGTTCTACAAGCTTCCTGACCATGTCAGCTTCGAGGAAGCGTCGCTGATCGACACCTTTTCGGTGTGCCTGCACGCGCAGCATTTGTCTGGGCTCGGCATCAACGACAGGGTGGCCGTGATCGGGGCGGGACCGATCGGCCTCGGGCAGATGATGCTGGCGAAGGCGAGCGGCGCGGACGTGATCATCTGCGACGTGGTGGAGAGCGCGCTCGAACTGGCACGGGAATTGGGCGCCGATGCGGTGGTGAACAGCGCCACCGAGGATGCCGTCGAGCGGGTGAAGGCCTTCACCGGCGGACGCGGCGTGGACATCGTCTTCGAATGCGCGGGCGGCGAGTCGATGCCCCAGACGCTGCCGCAAGCCACCCGGATGGTGCGCCGTGCCGGCAAGGTCGTGATCGTCGGCGGCTTCGATGCGGGCGAGATCGCGATCCCGCTCGAATGGCAGCGGATCCAGATGTCCGAGATCCAGCTGATCCCCAGCGCCAGCTTTGCCATGCACCAGATCTATCGCGAACAGGGGATGGTGCTGGACCTGATCGCGAAGGGACGCATCGACGTGAAGAAACTGATCACCCATCGCTTCCCGCTCGACCGCATCAACGAGGCCTTCGACACGGCCGATCGCAAGCAGGAAACCGGCGCGGTCTTCGTGGCGATCACCTTGTGATCGACGCGTCGATCCTTGCGGGCAGGCGGGTCCTGATCACGGGAGGTGCCGGTGGTGTCGGCCGGGCGGTCGCTGCCCGCATGATCGCGGCAGGGGCGCACATCCTGATCACCGATCGCCCGGAGGCGGACCTTGCCGGCGCGGCGGCGGAGCTCGGCCGCGGCGCACCGCTCCACGCCTTCGCGGCCGATCTCTCGACCAGTGCGGGCAGCGCTGCGCTCTTCGGGGCGGTGGACGAGAAGCTTGGCGGTCTCGACATGCTCATCGCCTGTGCCGGCGTCGGATCGGGACCGCTCATGGAAATGGACGATGCGGGCTGGCGCTACGTGCTCGAAAGCAACCTTGCGAGTTATGTCGGCTGCACCCGCGCCGCCATCGAGCGGATCCGCGCGGCCGGGATCGACCATGGCATGATCGTGCTCGTCGGCTCGATCAGCGTCCACATCAAGGCGGTGGGGGAGAGCGTCTACAATGCCGCCAAGGGCGGCGTCGCCTCCTTTGCCGAGACGCTGCGCAAAGAGCTGATGCCGGAGCGCATCCGCCTGACGTTGATCGAACCCGGTGCGATCGGATCCGCGATGCAGCCCTATTCGGCCGAGGAGCGCAGCCGCTTCATCGAGGAATTCCAGATGCTGCCGCCGGCCGAGGTCGCCGATGCCATCCTCTATGCGGCGACGCGGCCCCGCGGCGTGGATGTCGTAACGCTGCGCATCGAGCCCTTGCACCAGAAGATCTACTAGGGCGTCGCCCTTCGAGCGAGGCGATTGCTCGCCCGAGACCGCCGCAACCCGCAGCATCGCTGCGCGTTCTGCCGCCATGTCCAGCTTCGCGCCTTCGCACGCATCGCCCGCCGATTCGGCGCCTCGCATGGCCGTCCTCCTGATGGCGGTTCTGCAGATCTTGACGCCGGTGCTTCCATCCCTTGGGGTCGGTGAGCCGATCGGTTCCCAGTCCGACGCGGTCCGGACGCTGATCACGCCGGCAGGCTGGGCGTTTTCGATCTGGGGCCTGCTCTACCTCGGCTCGATGCTGTTCGCGATCTACCAGGCGCTTCCGGGGCAGCGGAACGACGCGCTGGTAGCGCAATTGCGGTGGCCCGCGGCAGGGGCGTTCCTGGGCAATGCCCTTTGGGCTGCCTACACGCAGGTTGCCGGGCTGACGGTGATCTCGGTGGCGATCATCGTCTGTACGCTGCTGTGCCTCCTTACGGCCTATCGCCGGATCTCCGACTGGGAGCCGCGCTTCACGACCGGCCAGCGTTGGCTTGCGGTTCTGCCGCTGAGTGCGCTCGCGGCCTGGCTGACCGCGGCGACCATCGTGAACATCGCGGCCGCGCTGCGCTTTCACGGGGTGGAGCTCGAAAACGGTGCCGTGGTGTCGGCGCTGGTTGTGCTGGTGGGTGGCATCATCGCCGCAGCGGCGCTGATCCGCGGCTGGGGCAACCCGCCCTTTGCGCTCGTATTCCTTTGGGCGCTCGCCGCCATCTATGCCTCCGGCGGGCAGCAGGCCGGCGTCGTCGCGGCCTCCACTGCGGCCGCCGCGCTGCTCGTCGTCGTTGGCGCTCTGCTAGGTCTACGGCATACTGGCGCTTCTCGCTGGTTCGGGTAAGTTCTTGTGGGAACGACTTTCCGGTAAGCCGAACGCCGCAAGAAGCCTTGTGCAGGGAAGCTCCGTGAACCGCAGGTGAGGAGGTACCGTCTGCCATGAGGCCGAGCGACGCACTCAGATATACCGGAAGGGCGTTTTCGCTGGCCCTGCTCGCGACCGGCCCCGCGGCATTTGCCCAGGAGGAGAGCGAGGAACGCGCTCCGTGGAGGACCCGGATCGCACTGGGGCCTCAGCTCGTGCCGAGCTTTCCGGGATCCGACTCGGTCAGCGTGCGCCCGCTGATCGACATCGCCCGCGCCCGGGGCGATGACCCGTTCCCGTTCGAGGCGCCGGACGAAGGCTCCGGCCCCATTCTGGCGCGGAGCAACGGGTGGCAGTTCGGCGTCGCATTCGGGTTCGAAGGCGATCGCTCGCGCAACGATACCGACGGGGTGCTGCCCAAGGTCGGCTTCACCGTCGAACTCGGCGGGTTCGTGCAATATGAGGTGGCGCCAGCCTTCCGCATCCGGACCGAGTTCCGGCAGGGTTTGGGCGGCCATGAAGGGCTGATCGGTACCGTAAGTGCAGACTATGTCGCGCGCGACGGCGACCAGTGGCTGTTCTCCCTGGGGCCGCGCGCCACCTTCGCCAACGGTCGCTACCACCGCGAATACTTCGGCATCAGCGAGGAGACCGCGGCAACGACCGGGCTGCCCGCGTACGACGCGGAGGGCGGCTTGCAGTCGGTAGGGGGGACGGCCGGCCTCATCTTCCAGGTGACCCCACGCTGGGGGCTTTACAGCTACGCCAAGTACGACCGTCTGGTGGCGGATGCCGGCCGCTCCCCCGTCGTGCGCAACTTCGGCTCGCGCGACCAGCTGTCGGGCGGCGTCGCCGTAAGCTACACCTTCCGCTAGGCCGGGGCGGCTGACGGGCGCGGAATTGCCGCTGCTCCTCCAGTTGGCCTCCGGTGGATGCATCGCCCGCACCTTCCATTAATGCTTTCGCGGGAAGGTGCCGGACATGCACCGTTCAGGATCAGGGCAGGCTCCCACCGGATTGTCTTGCGCCGAGGCAGGCGCAGATTGTAACGGGCCCCGCCCGCCCAGGAGTTCCCTTCATTCCCCAGATTGCCGCCCTGCCGTATCGTTCCGAAGGTCCCGCCAGGGACGCGTCCGTGCGCGTCCTGCTGGTGACTTCGCGCGAGACTAAGCGGTGGGTGATCCCGAAGGGCAACCTGGACAAGGGCGAAGCGCCGCATGCCGGCGCCGCGCGGGAGGCGGAGGAAGAGGCCGGTGTTCTCGGCCTCGTCTGCCCGACATCCCTGGGATCGTATCGCTATCGCAAGCGGCGGCGCAACGGCGCGTCGCTGATGATCGACGTCGAGGTGTTTCCGCTGGCGGTCAGCCAGGAACTCGACAGCTGGAAGGAACAGTCGGAGCGCGAGCGTCGCTGGTTCAGCTTGCCCGAGGCTGCGGCCGCGGTCGAGGAGCCGGACCTGCGCGAACTGATCCGTTCCTTCGGGCCTTCGGAAATGAAAGCAGCAATACGGCGCACCGATCTGCTCAGCACGGTGGCCGAAAAGTCTAAGGTGAATCGCATGTTCGGATGGTTTCAACGGCTGCTTCCGAAGACCGGAAATTTCTTCGATATGTTCGAGGCGCATGCCCGGACCGTGACGGCGGGTGCCGATGCCCTCGCGCGGCTGCTGCAGGACGGCAATCGCGACCACATCCAGGAGGTGATCGAGCGCGAGCACGACGCCGACGACATCATCCGCGAGGTGCTGCGCACCGTGCGCGAGACCTTCCTGACGCCGTTCGATCGCGGCGCGATCATCAGCCTGATCGGCTCGATGGACGACGCCATCGACGAGATGCAGGCAGCCGTGCAGGCGGTCGATCTCTACGAGGTCACCGAGTTCGAGCAGGAGATGAAGGACATGGCGGCGATCATCGTCGACGCGTCCCGCATCACGGCAGAGGCGATGCCGCTGTTGCGCGATCTTGGCAGCAACGGCGGGCGTCTTCACGAACTGACCGAACGCCTTGTCCGCATGGAAAGCCACGCCGACGAGATCCACACGGCGGGGCTGAAGCGCGCGTTCAAGGAACTGGGGCCCGAGGACGCACTGCGCTTTTCGGTCCAGCGCGAGATTTACAAGCATCTCGAGCGCATCGTCGACGCGTTCGAGGACGTGGCGAACGAGATCGACGGCATCGTCGTCGACCACGCCTGACGCACCCCCATGCACGAACTTGGCCTGCCGCTGCTGATCGGGTTGATCCTGGTCGCGCTTGCGTTCGATTTTCTGAACGGCCTGCATGATGCGGCGAACTCGATCGCGACCGTGGTGGCGACGCGGTTGCTGCGTCCCGTCCACGCCGTCGCCTTTGCCGCTGTCTTCAACTTCGCGGCCTATTTCCTGACCATCGCCTTTCCGGCGCTGCACAAGGTCGCCGACACGATCGGCCAGGGGCTGATCGACAAGGACCTGATCACGCCGGCGGTGGTGTTCGGGGCACTCGTCGGCGCCATGTTCTGGAACGTCGTGACCTGGCTGAAGGGGCTGCCGTCCTCGTCCAGCCATGCGCTGGTTGGCGGCATGATCGGCTCGGGCGTCGCCCATGCCGGCATGACCGGCATCCAGTGGACCGGCCTCAACAAGACGCTGATCGCCATCGTGCTGTCGCCCACCATCGGCATGATCCTGGCGATGCTGGTGATGCTGGTCACGAGCTGGCTGTTCGCGCGTGCCACCTCGCGCAATGCGGAGCGGTCGTTCCGGGTCCTGCACCTGCTCTCGTCCGGCGCCTATTCGCTCAGCCACGGGCTGAACGATGCGCAGAAGACGATGGGGATCATCACCGTGCTGCTCTACTCGACCGGCTATCTGCACGGCGCGTTCGAGGTGCCGCACTGGGTAGCGATCAGCTGCTACATCGCGATCGCCCTCGGTACGCTGACGGGTGGCTGGAAGATCATCGAGACGATGGGCTCGCGCATCACCAAGCTGTCGCAGCACCAGGGTTTCAGCGCGTCCTTCGCCGGCTCGATCGTGCTGTTCTGCGCCTCCCTGCTAGGTATTCCCGTGTCGACGACCCACACCATCACCGGCGCGGTGATCGGCGCGGGGACTGCGCGGCGCGCCTCGGCCGTCCGGTGGGGGGTGGCGAGCAGCGTGGTCGTCGCCTGGGTCATCACCATCCCGGCGTCCGCCGCGGTCGGTGCGCTCTTCTATCTCCTGACGCGGCTGTTCTGAACGGCAGCCGCGCTCATCGCGGCAAGCGCGCGTCGAGTGCCTGCGCGACGGCTCGCATGCCGTCGCGGTTGGGGTGGTACGGAACCGGGCCTCTTCCTTCCGCTGCATAGCCGCTCGTCCAGGGTTCCGCGTCGCAGACCTCGTGTTCGCGCGACAGTGCGGAGGCGCGGATCAGGCCGGCGCCCGCCCGGCTCGCGGCTGCGGCGGTGGCCTCCTCCAGCCGGCGCGCCGTCCTCCGCAGCATTTCGGCCTGTTCCGGCGAGACCGGCGTTCCCGCACAGGGCTGGCCGTCCGGCAGCAGGCTGAGATAGTCGACAAACACCAGCCTCGCACCCGGTGCGCGCCGATGCACCTCGGCGGCGATGCGATCGAAGTTCTGCGCGAGCCGCTCCCACGCCTGCTCGGTCGGTGGCTGAATCTCGCGCTCGGCCGAGGCGTTCATCAGGCTGCCGACATAGTTCACGTCGTTGCCACCGATCGTGACCGTCACCAGGGCCGTGTCGGGCGTAAGCGCGTCCAGCTGCGCCGCCAGCTCATTCCAGGGACCTAGGATGTGCGCCGTGGTAGCGCCCGAGCAGGTGACGTCGACCAGCGTCAGCCCGCGCATGCGGGCGAACTGGTGCGCGTAATTGTTCGTCGATCGGCCGCAGCGGGCAGCGGGGGTGGCGACAGGCTCGGGGATACCGGGGCCGGCGGCAAAGGAACTGCCCATCGCGACATAGCGGGCGTTCGCGCTCAACGCCGGGCGGGCTGGCGCATGCGCGCACCCGGCGAGTGCCGCCAGGGGCAATGCGCATCCGAGCCAGAGGTTAGTGGAACGGCGCATGATCCTCTCCTTCTCTGATGCGGAGGGTAGCGGCCCCACCGAGAGGCACGCAACCTTTCCCACAGGCGCCCTTGACGTTCATGATACAAAGTATCATCTCCCGCGCTCGTTGGCGTTGAGGTGCAAGCATGGAACGACAGATGGCCGCGCGGCGGCAGCAATGGCTGGACGGCGCGGCGATGGGGGCATCGCTGCTCTGCCTGGCGCACTGCCTGCTGCTGCCCGTCCTCATCGTCGCGGTCCCGATGCTGGCTGCCTTCCTGACGTTGCCGGAGAGCTTTCACGCGCTCGCTTTCGCCTTTGCCGTGCCGACGAGTGCGGTGGCGCTGGGGCTGGGGTTCCGCCGCCATCGCCACCCGCTGCCGCTGGTGATTGCGGCTCTCGGACTGCCACTGCTGGGTGCCGGCGCGTTTCTGCCCACCGGACCCGTGGTGGAGACGGCGTTGAGCGTCGCCGGTGCACTGCTGTTGGCCCTGGGTCACGGCTGGAACTGGCACGCGAGCACCCGTCCGCCGGCCGTCGTCGGCTGAGCTAGAGCAGCACCGCATCCTTGGGGAGGAGCGGCGGCGGCAGATCGGTCCGTCCCACGGCTGCCAGCAGTTCCCGCTCCACGGTACGGACGAGGGCGTCCAGCGGCAGGTCGTTTGTCTCTTCTCCGAACGGGTCCTCCATCTCGTCCCCCAGGGCGTCGAGCCCGAAGAAGGTATAGCAGACCACCAGTACGACCAGCGGAGTCCACCAGCCGAGCGATTGCGCCAGCGCGAAGGGCAGCAGCAGGCAGAAGGTATAGGCCGTGCGGTGGAGAAGCAGCGAATAGGCGTAGGGAAGGGGCGTCGCCTTGATGCGCTCGCATCCGGCCTGCACCTGGGCGAGGCCGGTTAGTGGCTGTTCCAGCACCGAGTAGCGGATGTCGCTGATATGGCCGTCCTGCACGAGCCGGCTGCATGCGCGCCCGATCGACCGCAAGGCCGCATCGGTCGGGTTCGGTTGGTCTGCCGCGTCCTCCCCGTCGCACCAGGGCGCGATCGCGGCCGCTTCGGGCTTGCCGCGGAGGCGCGCTGCCAGACCGTGGCTGAACCCCACGAGCCCCATCAGCAGCGGCGTTCGGATTTCCGGCGGGAGGTGCGCGGTCTGGCGGGCGAAGGTGCGAACTTCGATGATCAACTGGCCCCAGAGCTTCCGACCCTCCCACCAGCGATCGTAGCACGCGTTGTTGCGGAAGCTCATGAAGATCGAGAGCGCGAGGCCGATCAGGGTGAAGGGTATCGCGCCGAGCTGTGTGAGTATGGCTGGCGTGCGCGCGGCGAGCAGCACGGCGGCGCTGGCGATCAGCAGCATCGCCGCCAGGCGGGGGGCGATGCTGCCGATGATCGATCCGCGTACGCGAAACAGGATATCCCACAGCGTGGGACGGCGAAGGACGATCATGGGCGATCCTCAGGAACGATCCCCGCCGGTTCCGCCATGCGCCTGAGTCGGTGCAAGCCCCTCGTCAACGGCCGTAGATGCGGTCGAGCACCTCGGCACTGCGCACCAGCTCTTCCGCATCCTCGGTGAAGCGGGGCGAGCGGGCCAGGCGCTCGGCCCAATCCGCGCCGGCGCGACCGCCCCACGCGTCCGGTGCCTCCGCAAGCAGGTGCCGTGTGGTGCCCTCGAAGCGTTCGGCGCGGAAGTCGTAGAAGGAGCCGTTGAGGTTGCGCAGCGCCGCGGCTCCGCCGGTGCCGTAGAAGCTCGCGTCGATCACCGCGTCCTGGCCGGCGGGCAGACGCCAGGAGCAGGCGAGGCGTACCACCGTACCGCCCGCCAGCACCAGCGTGGCGACAGCATAGTCCTCAACCTGCCGCTCGGGATCGGCGAGGGGGTGCCCCCCGCTCGACAGGTGAGACGTGACCTCCCGCACCTCCGGAAAGCCGAGCGTCCAGAGCGCCAGGTCGACCAGATGCACCCCCAGGTCCATCACGCAGCCGCCGCCCGACAGCGCGGGATCGTAGAACCATGGCTTGTCCGGGCCATAGGCGTTGTGAAAGGTGAGGTCGATCGCGTGGACATGGCCGAGCGCGCCGTCGCGCACCAGGGGTGTAATTTGCTGCATGCCGGCCGTGAACCGGTAGGAGAAATCCACCGACAGCAGCCGGTCGGCTCGCCGCGCGGCATCGATCACCGCGCGTGCCTCGGCGGCGCTGCGGCCGAGCGGCTTCTGACAGAAGACGGCGCAGCCGGCTTCCAGTGCCTCGATCGACTGGCTGGCGTGAAGCGCGCTCGGGCTCGCGATCACCACGCCGTCGAGGCCGAGCGCCAGCATCGCGCCGAGCGAATCGACCACCGCTGCATCCGGCGCGAGCTTCTGCGCCTCCGCCACCATCTCGGGTGAGGGATCGCTGATCGCCGCCGCCTCGACCGCGCCGGTGGCGAGCATCGCCTCCATGCGGTGGCGGCCGATCCAGCCGACGCCCAGGAAGCCGAGCTTCGGGCGGGTCATGCCGCGTCTCCGAACATCACCAGCGCCTTCACGAAGCCGTCGGGCTTGTCGCGCGTGGCAAGCAGCGCCTCGTCCAGGCGGTCGAGCGGATAGCGGTGGGTGTAGAGCGGCGTCGGGTCGAGCCGACCAGAGGCCACCGCCTCCGCGGCTTCCCGCAGGCCGCGCAGGTTCACCGCCGGATCGCGCTCGTGCGCGCTGGCGATGTCGATGCCCTTCCAGTTCCACATCTGCATGTTGACCTGGCGCGGACCGTCCTGGTGATAGCCCGCGATCACCAGTCGGCCGCCCTCGCGCACCAGCTCGCCCGCAAGATCGAGCGGCCATTGCTTGCCGACGCATTCGATCACCCGGTCGCAGCCGCGCCCGTCGGTCAGCCGCTTCACATCCTCCAGGATGCGCCAGTGATCGTCCATCACGATCGTCTCGGCCGCGCCATAGTGACGGGCGAGATCGAGCGAGGATTGGCGGCGCGAGATCGCGATCACGCGTGCACCCGCCTCTGTCGCGAGCCGCGTCAGCACCGCGCCCAGGAAGCCGATGCCGACGATCGCCACCGTCTGCCCCGCCTGCACGTCGGCGCGGCGGAAGATGTTGAACGCGCAGCCCAGCGGCTCGCCGGGGAAGGGCTTGCCGGCCAGCGCCTCCGGCAGCTTCACCAGCGCGTCGACGTCGGCGACGTCATATTCGGCGTAGCTCTTGCCCGACAGCATCGCCACGCGGTCCCCGATCGCAATGCCGGTGACGTCCGGGCCGAGCGCGTCGACGATGCCCCAGCCTTCATGCCCCATGCCGCCCGGCTCTCCTGGGAACTGGGACCAAGGCTGGCCCTCGAACGGCTCGACGTTGGAGGCGCAGACGCCGCAGCCTTCCAGCTTTACGCGTACCTGGCCTGGGCCAGGCTCGGGCAGGGCGACCTGCTGCAGTTCCATGGTGGCGGGCGCGGCGAGCACCGCCGCGCGCATCGTCTCGGTCATCGTCATTCCTGGTTGGATCTAGGATCAGGCGCGCACTTCGAGCGCGGGCTCGGCCGCGGCCTGGATGCCGCCCGCGGGGGCATAGCGGTCGATCATCCACGCGCAGAAATCGGCGAACTGCTGCGGCTCGTACGGCGGGCTGGTGTGATGCTTGCCCGGCCCCAGATGCTCGGGCGTGAAGCAGAAGGTGACGGTCACGTCGAAGTCGGCGATCGCCTCCATCTGCCGGTCGAACCAGTCGAGCGCATTGGGGCGGAAGCTGTCGGCCCAGCTGAGGCCTGTGCGCAGCTTCTTCGTGCCCAGTCGCTTCATCCAGGCGACCGCCTCGTCCAGGCGCGGATCCTCATAATGGAACCACTGCATCAGCCCCATCTCGGAGGCGACCTTGGCATAGTCGTCGAGCGCGGGCTTGGGGGTGCCGTCTTCGCGGATCAGCCCCATGTAGAAATGGCGGTAGTAGCTCGACCCTTCCGCCTCGCGATGGCGGGTGGTGGCGCCCCAGCTCTGCGGCAGATCATAGAGCGAATACCAGAAGATGCGCGGCACGCGGCCGATCAGAAGCTCGGCGGTCTTGTTCACGCCAAACACCTGCACCTCCTCGGCGCCGAACGATCCGACGCCGACCTCGGTCACCCAGATCGGCTTGTCCGTCACCGCTTCGATCTCGGCGATCTTGTCGGGCCAGGCGTGGATCGGCCACAGGTTCCAGTCGAGCGGAAAGCCGTGCACCGCGACCGCATCGACCGCGTCGAGCACGCCGCGTGCTTCCATCCGCTGCACCCAGGCCGGATCGATCGGCGACATGCCCCCGAGCACGCGGGTGACGTTCGGATTGATCGCCTGGATCGCATTGCCTGCCCGGACCATCGTGTCGGCGAAGATCGCCCACTCGGGATCGAGCTCGGGATCCCAGTGCGACTTGTTGTTCGGCTCGTTCCAGAGCATCGCGGCTTCGATCACTTGCTTCCCCCCTGTTCCGGCCCGCGGGCCGGGTAGACTGCCGCAGGGCCGTATTCCGCATAGGGAACGGGCGCCACGCGGCACAGATAGACGTCACGCTCCGGGCGCGCCTCGACCGTGAAGCCCGAGGCGCGCAGCATCGCCTCCGACGCGGCATGGTTGGGTGCCCACCAGTTGGTCCAGTCGTGCGCGTATTCGCGCTCGATGAAGTGCATCTTGGGATAGCCCGGATCGTCGAAATAGGCGGGCGCGTCATAGGTGCCCGGCACATAGAAGGGATGATCCTCCGGCACCTCGCACACGTCGTCCGACCCGCGCTGCAGCGTCTGGAACAGCATCATGTCGCCGGCGACATGCTCGCGGATGAGGTCGAGTGCCAGCAGCGGATGGCGCAGGTGGTAGAGCACGCCCATGAAGATCACGAGGTCGAACTTCTCGCCCAGCGACGCCACGTCATAGACGGACAGCTTTGCGAACTCGACGCCGGTGAAGCCCAGCGCCTCCGTCGCGAGCCGTGCCTGCGCCAGGTAGCGCTCGTCGCTGTCGATGCCGAGCACCCGCGTGGCGCCGCGCCGCTTCATCTCCACCGAGTAGAAGCCGGCGTTGCAGCCGATGTCGAGCACGGTCTTGCCCGTCATGTCCTCGGGCAGGGCAGGGCCGAAGCGCTCGAACTTGAAGCGGGGGTAGTCGCCCAGGAAATGCTCGGGCGCGGTCTGGATGCCGTTCCCTAAGTCGATGTTGTGGAACCAGGGCGCGAGCCGCGCCACTTCCTCGCGGAGCCGGTCGGTCGGCATCTTGGTCATTGCGGCACCTCGTTCAGCGTGACGATGCGGCCCTGGCCTCCTGCCAGTGCCAGCGTGGTAAGCGAGCCCGGCGCACAATCGAACGCGAGCAACCGGTCGAGGCCGAGCCCCAGGACGTGCGCGGCCACGCCGCGGATGATGTCGCAGTGACTGACGCAGAGGGTCGTGCCGCCGTCGCCTTCGAGCGAGGCGATGTGCGCCGTCGCACGCGCGACGGCCGCCGCCATCGTCTCCCCACCTGGGGTAGAGGCGGTCGCGCGCTCCGCATTCCAGCGGTCCCAGTCCGGATCGCCATCAAGGCTGTCGAAGCTGCGGCCGGTCCAGGCGCCGAAGTCGACCTCGTCCAGCGCGTCCACCAGGGTCACGGGCAGGCCGTGGCGGGCGGCGACGATCTCGGCGGTTTCCCGCGTGCGGCGGCGGGGGCTGGCGTGGATCGCGCGGAGCGGTGTGGAGGCGAGGCGGTCCGCCAAGCGCGCCGCTTCTGCGCGGCCGGCGGCGTTGAGCGCGATCTCCGATCGGCCGCTCAGAACCGCGCCGACTTCATCATGGCTTCCGTGACGCGCAAGAAGGACGGTCGCGCTCAATGCGCGCCCGTAAAAGGCAGGATCAACATAGATGCTGCAATCGCATCGCGTCCCCCTTTGGTTCCCCGCTCCGGGAAAAATGTTTCCCGCCCGGAATGATTTTCGGGAACAAAGATGAAGAAGAAGCGCTTCTTCTTCCGGGTCGCAAGCCATTGAACAGGCTTGGGACGGTCAAGTCAACGCAGGCACGGCTGGGGGATGCAGTCGATGTCGAGGGCGGGAGGAAGAATGGAACGAGTTCTCATCACCGGGGGGGCGGGATTCATTGGACGCTTCGTCGCCGACGAACTTCTGGCACGCGGCAACGAAGTGCGGGTCCTCGATAGCCTGATCGAGCAGGTCCATGGCGCGACCGACGGCTCGCAGATGCTCAACAAGGAAGCCGAGTTGATCCGCGCCGACGTGCGCGACAAGGACGCGGTGCTGAAGGCGCTCGACGGTGTCGACAGCGTCGTCCACCTGGCGGCTGAGGTCGGCGTCGGCCAATCGATGTACGAGGTCGAGCGCTATACCTCCACCAACGACGTCGGCACCGCGGTGCTGTTCGAGGCGCTGATCGACAAGCCGGTCCGCCGCGTCGTCACCGCCTCCTCCATGAGCATCTATGGCGAGGGCCTCTACCGCGACGCCGATGGCGAACTGGTCGAGAACGCCGAGCGCAAGACGCTGAAGGACGGGCAGAAGAACTGGGAGCCGACCGACGCGCAAGGCCGCCCGCTCAGCCCCGTCGCGACCCCGGAGTGGAAGCGCCCGAACCTCGCGTCGATCTACGCGCTCAACAAATATGTGCAGGAACGCACGACCCACATCATGGCCGAGCCGTACGGCATCGAGGGCGTGTGCCTGCGGCTGTTTAACGTCTATGGCCCCGGCCAGGCGCTGTCGAACCCCTACACCGGCGTGCTCGCGATCTTTGCGTCGCGCTTCCTCAACGGCCAGTCGCCGCTGATCTTCGAGGACGGCGAGCAGCGCCGCGACTTCGTGCATGTCAGCGACGTGGCACGCGCCTTTGCCGACGCGCTGGTGCTGCCGCAGGCAGTGGGCGGCACGTTCAACATCGGCTCGGGCAACCATCGCTCGGTCAAGGAAGTGGCCGAGGAACTCGCCAAGGCGATGGGCAAGAACGACCTGACCGCCGAAGTGGTGGGTAAGGCGCGCATCGGCGACATCCGCCACTGCTTCTGCGACACGACGCTGGCGGCCGAGAAGCTCGACTTCCGCGCGAAGCAGGACTTCCAGCAGGGCCTGGCCGAACTCGCGGAGTGGGTGGCGCAGCAGACCGCCCAGGATCGCGTCGAGCAGATGCGCTCCGAATTGGAGAAGCGGGGCCTGGTGGCATGACGGTCGAGGGGAACGCTGCGGCGGACCCGCGGCCGATCCTGGTCACTGGCGGCGCGGGCTTCATCGGATCCAACCTCGCCGATCGTCTGGCCGGCGAGGGGCATCGCGTGCTCGTCTATGACGCGCTGTCGCGGGCGGGGGTGGACACCAACCTCGCCTGGCTGCAGCAGCGCCACGGCGACCGGATCGACTTCCTGCACGCCGACATTCGCGACGAGGCGCGCCTGGCGGATGCCGCCGCCGGGGCCAAGGCGGTGTTCCACCTGGCGGCACAGGTGGCGGTGACCACCAGCATGGTCGATCCGCGCGACGACTTTACGATCAACATCGCCGGCACGCTCAACCTGCTCGACGCGATCCGTACGCGCGCGCCGGAGACGCCGGTGATCTTCGCGTCCACCAACAAGGTGTATGGCGACCTGATCGACCTCGACTTCGTGCTGGAGGACGATGCCTATCGCCCCGTCGACACAGAAGTGCGCGCGCACGGCATCGGCGAGGCGCGGCCGCTCGATTTCCATACCCCATATGGCTGTTCCAAGGGCGCGGCCGACCAATATGTGCTCGACTATGCGCGCAGCTTCGGCCTGAAGACCGCGGTGCTGCGGATGAGCTGCATCTATGGCCAGCGCCAGATGGGCACCGAGGACCAGGGATGGGTCGCCCACTTCCTGATCCGCGCGCTCGAGGGCAAGCCGATCACGCTCTATGGCGACGGCCACCAGGTCCGCGACATCCTGGACGTGTCGGACGCAGTCGACGCCTATGTCGCGGCATGGCGCAACATCGACGCGGTCGCGGGTCAGGCGTTCAACCTCGGCGGTGGCCCGGACAATGCGATCAGCCTGCGCCAGCTGCTGGCCTATATCGGCGAAGTGCTCGGTCGCGACGTGGACCTGAGCTTCTCCGACTGGCGCGCCGGCGACCAGCGCTATTTCGTCGCCGACACGCGCAAGGCGCAGGCGGCGCTCGGCCTGGGCAAGCGCATCGACTGGCACGACGGCGTCGCGCGGCTGGCCCGCTGGCTGGCCGAGGCGCGCGGCATCAACGCGCCCATCGGTGTCCCGGCGGCGGATGCGCCGGCAGGGGTTGCTTGATGGCGGCGCGGATCCTGATCACCGCCGATGCCGTGGGCGGGGTCTGGCAATATGCGACCGATCTCGCCTGCGCGCTTGCCCCGCTCGGCTTCGCGCCGACCGTGGCGGTGCTCGGGCCGGAGCCGAATGCCGCGCAGCGCGCGCCGGTCGAGGCCGCAGGCATTCCGATCCTGGAGACCGGCCTGCCGCTCGATTGGCTGTGCGACGGCCCCGTGCCGGTGCGCGAGGCCGGCGAGGCGTTGGCGAAGCTGGTTCGGGAGCAGGGCTTCGATCTCGTTCACTGCAACATGCCGACGCTGGCGGCGAGCGGCGCGTTCGGCGTGCCGGTGGTCGCGGTGGCGCACGGCTGCCTCGCCACCTGGTGGGATGCCGCCAACGGCACCAAGCTGCCGCCGGACTATCGCTGGCAGCGCACGCTGACCGAACAGGGTTTCCGCGCCGCCAGCCGCGTGGTCGCGCCGACCGCAGCGTTCGCCGCGGTGATCCAGCGCACCTATGGCCTCACCGACCTGCCGCTCGCCGTCCACAACGGCCGCCGGCCGCTGGTCGAAGGGGAGGGCGCGCCCACCGATTGCGTCTTCACCGCCGGCCGACTTTGGGACCAGGTCAAGCAGACGCGTCTGCTCGACCGCGTGGCCGCCCGGCTGCCGGTGCCGTTCCACGCGGCCGGCGCGTTGGTCGGCCCGCATGGCGAGCAGGTCCCCGCCGATCATCTCCAGCCGCTCGGGCTGTTGAGCGAGGCGGAACTGGCCGAGTGGCTCGTCCAGCGCCCGATCTTCGTCTCTGCCGCGCGGTTCGAGCCGTTCGGGCTGGCGGTGCTGGAGGCGGCGGCTGCCGGCTGTCCGCTGGTGCTCGCCGACCTGCCGACCTTCCGCGAGCTGTGGGACGGCGCGGCCGTCTTCGTGGCGCCACAGGACGAGGACGGCTTCGTCGCCGCGATCGAGGCGGTCCGGGCCGATCCCGCGCGCCGCGTTGCGTTGGGCGCGGCTGCGCAGCAGCGGGCGGCGCGCTACACGCCGGCGGCAGTTGCGCGCGACATGGCCGCGCTCTACCGCGACCTGCTCGAACCCGGCGCAACCCTCACGCGGAGTGCCGCGGCATGAAGATCGCCTATTTCACCCATTCGCTGCTGTCGTGCTGGAATCACGGCAACGCGCATTTCCTGCGCGGCGTGCTGCGGGAGCTGATCGCGCGCGGCCACGACGTCCGCACGCTGGAGCCGGAGGGCAATTGGAGCCTCGCCAACCTGCTCGCCGACGGCGGTGACGCAGGGCTGGAGCCCTATCGCACCGCTTATCCGGAGCTGTCGTCGCAGAGCTTCGCGCCCGGCACCGATCCGGCCGAGTTGGTTGGCGATGCCGAGCTGGTGATCGTCCACGAGTGGAACGACCCCGCGCTCGTCGCCGCGATCGGCGAGCTGCGCAAGCGCGGTGGCCGCTTCACGCTGCTGTTCCACGACACGCACCACCGCGCCGTCAGCGATCCCGACGCGATCCGCGCGTTCGACCTCTCGGGCTACGATGGCGTGCTCGCGTTCGGCGAGACGCTGTCGGAGGTCTATCGCCGCTGGGGCTGGGAAGGGCGCGTCTGGACGTGGCACGAGGCCGCCGACACCCGCCACTTCCACCCGCCGGTGCACGAGGGCACCCGCGAAGGGCTGGTGTGGATCGGCAATTGGGGCGACGGCGAGCGTACGCAGGAACTGGAGGACTTCCTCTTCCGCCCAGCCAATGCCGCGGGCCTGCCGCTCGACATCTATGGCGTGCGCTACCCGGACGAGGCCAGGGCGATGCTCGCCTCGCACGGCGCGCGCTATCGCGGCTGGGCGCCCAATGCCAAGGCGCCGGAGATCTTTGCCCGGCACCTCGCCACCGTGCACGTGCCGCGCCGCTACTATGCGACGATCCTGCCCGGTATCCCCACCATCCGCGTGTTCGAGGCGCTGGCGTGCGGGCTGCCTTTGGTGTCCGCGCCATGGGAGGATGCCGAGGGGTTGTTCCGCCCCGGCACCGACTATCTCGTCGCCCGCGACGGCGCCGAGATGGCCCGCCACCTGACGGCGTTGCGCGACGACCCGGACCTGCGCGCGAGCCTCGCTGCCGCCGGGCTGGAGACGATCCGCGCCCGCCACACCTGCGCCCACCGCGTCGACGAGCTGCTCGCCGTCGTCGCGAGCCTCGGCGCCCCGCAAGTTGAGAGGAACGTGGCGTGAAGATCGCCTTTTACGGATCGAGCCTGGTGTCCTCCTATTGGAACGGCGCCGCCACCTATTACCGCGGCATCCTGCGCGACCTGGCGCAGCGCGGCTATCAGATCAGCTTCTACGAACCGGACGCCTTCGATCGTCAGAAGCACCGCGACATCGACGCACCCGATTGGGCGCGCTCGGTCGTCTACCCGGCGACGGAAGAGGCAATGCGCGGCGTCCTTGCCGAAGCAGCGGACGCAGACATCGTCGTCAAGGCGAACGGCGTGGGCGTGTTCGACCGCGAGCTGCTGGAGGGCATCGTCGAGCATGCGGCGCCACACGCGCTCAAGATCTTCTGGGACGTCGACGCCGCGGCCACGCTGGACGAAATGCGCGCGGACGCGGACCATCCCGTGCGCCGCGCGCTGCCAGATCTCGATGCGGTGTTCACCTATGGCGGCGGCCCGCCGGTCGTGAACGCGTACAAGGGCCTCGGCGCCGCCGACTGCGTGCCGGTCTACAACGCGCTCGACCCGACGACCCATTTCCCGGTCGAGCCCGACCCGCGCTTCGCCTGCGACCTCGCCTTTCTCGGCAATCGCCTGCCCGACCGCGAGGCCCGCGTGGAGGAATTCTTCCTCAAGGCCGCGGAGCGCTTGCCTGAGCAGCAGTTCCTGATCGGTGGCAACGGCTGGGAGACGAAGGCGATGCCCGGCAACGTCCGCCACCGCGGCCACGTCTACACGGCCGAGCACAACGCCTTCAACTGCACGCCACGTGCGGTGCTGAACGTGGCCCGCGACAGCATGGCCAATGTCGGCTTCTCGCCCGCGACCCGCGTGTTCGAGGCGGCGGGCGCTGCCGCCTGCCTCATCACCGACGCCTGGGAAGGCATCGAGCAGTTCCTGATCCCGGACGAGGAAGTGCTGGTCGCCCGCGACGGCCAGGACGTGGCAGATCATCTCGCCGCGCTGACCCCCGAACGCGCGCAGGCGATCGGCCAGGCAGCGCTCAAGCGCGTGCTCGCCGGGCACACCTACACCCTGCGCGGCGCGCAGGTGGACCAGCTGTTCCAGGCCCATGCCGAGCGGCAGCGGGAAGTCGCATGAAGCTCGTCGTCCTCGGCCTTTCGCTGTCCTCCTCCTGGGGCAACGGCCACGCCACCACCTTCCGCGCGCTGCTGAAGGCCTATGCCGCGCGCGGGCATGACATCCTGTTCCTGGAGCGGGACGTGCCCTGGTACGCCTCGCACCGCGACCACGTCGATCCCGACTATTGCCGGCTGGAATTCTACGCCGACCTGAACGGCCTCGACGCCTGGCAGGACGAGATCGCGCACGCCGACGCGGTGATCGTCGGCTCCTATGTGCCGGAGGGCGTGGCGGTCGCCCGCTATGTCCAACAGGTGGCCGAGGGCGTCACCGCCTTCTACGACATCGACACGCCGGTGACGCTCGCGAAGCTCGAACGCGGCGACTTCGAATATCTCTCGCCGGAGGTCATCCCCGGCTATGACCTCTACCTGTCGTTCACCGGCGGTCCGACGCTGGAACGGCTCGAGCGCACCTTCGGCTCGCCGGCGGCGCGTGCCTTCTACTGCTCAGTCGACCCGGCGCTTTATGCGCCGACCGGCACGGAGAAGCGCTGGGACCTCTCCTACCTCGGCACCTACAGCGATGATCGCCAGCCCACGCTGGAGCGGCTGCTGATCGAGCCGGCGCGCGCGCTGCCGCACCGCCGGTTCGTGGTGGCGGGGCCGCAATATCCCGACACCATCGACTGGCCGGCGAACGTCGAGCGCATCGACCATCTGCCGCCGTCCGAGCACGCCAACTTCTACTCGGCGTCGCGCTTCACCCTCAACGTGACGCGTGCGGACATGATCGCGGCAGGCTGGTCGCCCTCGGTGCGCCTGTTCGAGGCGGGCGCCTGCGGAACCCCGATCGTTTCGGATCGCTGGGAGGGGATCGAAGACCTGTTCACTCCCGGCCGCGAGATCCTGCTGGCAGACGATGGCGCCGCCGTGATCGCCGCGATCGAAGGGGCGGATGCCGCGGCAATGGGGGAGGCGGCACGCGCCCGCGTGCTGGACGCCCACACCGCTGCGCATCGCGCCGCAGAATTGGAACTGCACCTCACCGAAGCGGCAGCACGGCAGGTGCCGCAGTCTGCTTTGGCAGGAGCCGCCTGATGAACGACATAAGGGACAAGAAGGAGCGGAACATGGCGCAGAACGAAGCTGGAGTGGCGCTGGTCGCGGGCGGAGCGGGCTTTATCGGCTCGCACCTCTGCCGGGCGCTGGTGGATCAGGGCTATGAGGTGCTGTGCCTCGACAACCTCCAGACGGCGCGCCCGTCCAACCTGCGGCTGCTGGAGGCGCTGCCCAACTTCACCTTCGTGGAGGCGGACATCGTCAACCCGCTGCCCCAGGCGGTGCTGGAGCGGGCCGATCGCATCACGCGCATCTACAATCTCGCTTGCGCCGCCTCGCCGCCGCAGTACCAGGCCGACCCCGAGCATACGATGCTCACCAACGTGGTCGGCACCAACCACCTGCTGCGCTTGGCTGAGAAGACCGGCGCGCGCTTCCTGCTCACCTCGACCAGCGAGGTCTATGGCGACCCGGAAGTGCATCCGCAGGCGGAAGGCTATCGCGGCTGGGTGAGCTGCACCGGTCCGCGCGCCTGCTATGACGAGGGCAAGCGCGCTGCCGAGGCGCTGACCTTCGACTATGCCCGCATGAACCGCGCGGAGGTGCGCGTGGCCCGCATCTTCAACACCTATGGTCCGCAGATGCATCCGGACGACGGCCGCGTCGTCTCGAACCTGATCTGCCAGGCCCTGTCCGGCCGCGACATCACCGTGTATGGCGACGGCAGCCAGACGCGCAGCTTCTGCTATGTCTCCGACATGGTCGATGCGCTGATGCGGCTGATGGAAAGCGACATCAATCCGATGGAGCCGGTCAACCTTGGCAACCCGACCGAGTTCACCGTCAACGAGCTGCTGGAAAAGGTGCTGGTCGCGACCGGCGTCGAGGGTCGCGTGACCTACACCCCGCTGCCGCAGGACGATCCGCGCCGCCGCCGTCCCGACATCAGCCGTGCCAAGGCGGTGCTCGGCTGGGAGCCGACCGTGCCGCTGGAGGACGGGCTCGCCCGCACCAGCGCCTGGTTCGCGGAAGAGCTCGGCGTCGAGCTGGCCCAGCCGGAGATCCAGGAGCCGCTGCGCGCCCGCGCCTGATCGAACTCTTAGAACGTCGTGCCCCGCTCCGGCAGTAGCCGGGGCGGGGCGTTTCATATCGGGACCCGGTACGTCGGCGACGAACGTGCAATTCGTAAACGACTCGTTAACCTGTTCCTATGGAACCACGACACGCGCACTCGCCTGTGGCCGTTTCCGGCCCACCGCATCCCTTTCGCCGTGCTCTGGCGGATGCTCGCAAGGCATCGAAGGACGCCAGCAGCGAAGAGGATCTGAAGCTCTTCGTCCTGAGCTTCACCGCCTTCTTCGTCTGCTTCTACACCTTCCTGCTATAGCCGCGCTTGCGGCCTGAAGCGGCGGTTCAGTCGCACGCGCAGTGCAGCTTCCAGGCCAGCCAGGCGGAAAGCACGCACATGCCGGCGACCACCAGCAGCATGTCCTCCGGCGTCACCCCGGCCGCGCTGACGGCGCTCACCACGATCGCGCCGATCGTCATCGCGCCTGCGTTGACGATGTTGTTGGCCGCCACCGTCCGCGCCGTCTGGTCCTTGGTCACCGTGGTGGTCAGGAAGGCGTAGAGCGGCACCACGAACATGCCGCCCGTGACTGCGACGGCAAGCATCGTCAGCAGCAACCCGACCGCAGGCGGCAGCGTGATGAAGTCGTAGAAGCCATACAACGTGCCGGCCGGCGCCTGCACCCAGCCACGCGCCTCCAGCGACAGCGCGATCACGGCGACGCCCATCGCGATCACTGAGCCCGGCGCATATCTGGCCGAGACCTTGCCGCGCAGCAGCGCATTGATGACCACCGAACCGATCGCCACGCCGACCGAGAAGATCGCGATGGTGAGGCTGGCGACCCGCTCGTTGGCGGTGAGCACGTTCTTCACCAGCGGCGGGAAGATCACGATCATCACCGACGCGATCGTCCAAAAGAAGCTGATGGCGAGGATCGCCAGGAACAGCCGCCGGATGTGCATCGTCGCCGCGACCAGCTTCCACGAGGAGGTGATCGGGTTGTAGTTGAGCTTCAGTTCGGCACCCAGCCGGGGGGCCGCGGGCACCATGCGGCCCGTAATCCAGCCGATCACCGCAACCCCGATCACCAGGATCGCCGAAGCCTCGACGGAGATCCATCCTGCGATCACCGTTCCCAGCAGGATCGAGAGATAGGTGCCGGCTTCCACCAGCCCGGTGCCGCCCAGCACCTCATCCTCCTTCAGATGCTGCGGCAGGATCGCGTATTTGATCGGCCCGAAGAAGGTCGAGTGGGTGCCCAGCAGCAGCACGGCGCCCAGCATCATCGCAAGGCCGAGGTTGATCCACCCGGCCTGCGCCACGAACACGCCCGCCGCGCCGAAGATCATGATGCCGATCTCGGCCGTCTTCACGATGCGGATGATCCGTGCCTTGTCGCTCGTGTCCGCGAGCTGCCCGGACAGCGCCGAGAGGACGAAGAAGGGGATGATCCCGATCGCCGTCGCCAGGGCGTTGAAATTCTGTTCCGCCTGCGCGTCCGAGAAGATCTGGTAGGTCGCGAACAGCACGATCGCCTGCTTGAACAGGTTGTCGTTGAAGGCACCCAGAAACTGCGTGACGAACAGGGGAAGGAAGCGGCGCTTCCTGAGCAGCCCGAGCGCATTCAGCATCGTGTCGTCAGTACCTTGTGTCGTTGCATCGCGCAGGCTTGATGCCCGCAGCCATAGCCCAGCGTGGCAAGCGGCTTCAATGCGCGATTAAAGCTTCTCCCCGCTCGCGCCCCGGTGCTAGACCCCGGCGGGTGCTGACGCTTCCCAATATCCTCACGCTCTCGCGGATCTTCGCGGTGCCCCTTCTGGTCGCGTTCCTCTGGTGGCCGCAATGGCATGCCGGCTACGCGATCGCCTTCGCCCTCTACTGCCTGATGGGCGTCACCGACTATTTCGACGGGTATCTCGCCCGCTCGAACGGCACGGTGTCGAAGCTCGGGGTCTTCCTGGATCCGATCGCCGACAAGATCATGGTCGCTGCCGTGATTCTGATGCTGGTGGGAACGCGGCACGATACCGCCCTCATTACCGGCATCCACCTCATCGCCGCGCTCGTCATCCTGTTGCGCGAGATCGCCGTGTCGGGCCTGCGCGAGTTTCTTGCGGGGCTGCAGGTCTCGCTGCCGGTCTCCAAGCTCGCCAAGTGGAAGACGACGCTGCAGCTCGTCGCGTTCGGGGCGCTGATCCTGGCCGGTGCGGTCCCGGACATCCTGTGGGTCCGCGCGGTCGGGCTCGCCTGCCTCTGGGGGGCTGCCGTCCTGACCCTCGTGACCGGCTGGGACTACCTGCGCGTCGGCCTCCGGCACATGGACAGCTGATGGCGCTCGCCATGCTTTATTTCGCCTGGGTGCGCGAGACGATCGGGACGGGGGCGGAGAGCGTCGATCCTCCCGCGGACGTGGCCACGGTCGAGCACCTCATCGACTGGCTCTCGATACGCAGCCCTGCGCACGCCGAGGCCCTGGCCGATCGCGCACGGCTGCGTGCTGCGGTCGACCAGCGCTTCGTGCCGCTCGACGCTTCCATCAGCGGAGCCCGCGAAGTCGCGATCTTTCCCCCGGTGACCGGCGGATGATCCGCGCGCTGGTCCAATTCGAGCCGATCGACCTCGCCGCCACGCTCGCGGCGGTGGAAGGCAGCGGTTCCGGCGCGGTCGCGAGCTTCTCCGGCTTCGTGCGCGAGGATGACGGCGTGCGCGAGCTCGCGCTCGAGCATTATCCCGGCATGACCGAGGCCGTGTTGCACGCCCTCGCCGAGGAGGCGGTCGCACGCTGGCAGCTACACGCGGTTGCGGTGGTCCATCGCGTCGGTCCCATGGCTCCCGGCGAGCGGATCGTGCTGGTGGCAACCGCCGCACCCCATCGCCATGCGGCGCTGGAGGCCTGCGCGTTCCTGATCGACCGGCTCAAGACCGATGCGCCGTTCTGGAAGCGCGAGCGTCGCGAAGAGGGTGCGCGCTGGGTCGCAGCCCGCGATGGCGATGCCGGCGCGGCCGACCGCTGGCGCTAGAAAAGAAGGGAGGAGGGCGAACCCTCCTCCGAAAAGGTCAGCCGAGCTTCGGCACCAGCACGCCGTTCACGACATGGAAGACGCCGTTCGACTGGTTGACGTCGTAGGTCGTCACATAGGCCTTGGTGCCATTCGCATCCGTCAGCGTGATCGCGCCGTTCTCCAGGCCTGCGGTAAGCGGCTGGCCCGCGACCGTGGTCAGCGTCAGCGTCCCGCCGGCGCTTTCGATTTGCTTCTTGAGCGTCACGGCATCGAGCTTTCCCGACACCACATGGTAGTTGAGGATCTTGGCGAGCGTCGCCTTGTTCTCCGGCTTCAGCAACGTGTCCATGGTGCCGGGCGCAAGCCGGCCGAACGCATCATTGTCGGGCGCGAACACGGTGAAGGGGCCTGGGCCGGCGAGTGCCGCGTCGACGCCGGCGGCCTTGAGCGCGTTGACCAGCGTCGCCAGGTTCGGCGCTGCGGCCAGGTTCTCGACGATCGGCTTGGTAGGCGCCATCTGCGCGCCGCCGACGGCCGGGTTCGGCTTGGCGGCTGTTGCTGCATCGGCGGGTGCGGCGGTGGTGCCGGGCGCGGCCGGCGTGGTCTGCGGAGCCGTCTGGGGTGCGGGCGTCGCGGTCGTGGTCTGCGCCAGCGCCGGCGCCGCGGTAGCGGCAACGACGGCCAGAGCGGATACGATCGGAAGACGGAACATCAGTTTCTCCTCAACAGGGATGGATTGCGCGACTGCGGCGCAACGCCTGGGGAGGACGATCGGAGCTTCCGGGGGACATGCTGTCCACCCCGCCGGGATGAGTCGTGGTCAGCGCGCGGTGGAGAGCACCCCCGCCAACAGTCGGAAGTCGCGCTCGCGCGGGGAGGCGCGGCGCCACACCAAGGCGATCTCGCGCGATGCCTTGGGTGCATCGATCTTGCGGGCGACCACCTGCGTATGATCGAGGATGCCGGCATCCACCGCCATCTCGGGCAGCATCGTGTGGCCGAGACCATTGTCGACCATCTGGACGATGGTGTGGAGCGAGGTGCCCAGCATCGTCGCCCGTCCGCGCAGCTCCGGATGCGGGCAGGCGCGCAGCGCATGGTCCTTCAGGCAGTGGCCGTCCTCCAGCAGCAGCAGGCGGGCGGCGTCGATGTCGTCGGCCACCATCGGCCCGGCTCCGGGACGTGCCTCGCCCTGCGGCACTGCCAGGTAGAGCGGGTCTTCGAACAGCGGCGCCACCTCTACGTCCCCACAGGCGAAGGGAAGGGCAAGCAGCACGCAGTCGGAGCGTCCGTGGTGCAGCGCTTCGCACGCCGCCTGGCTCGGCTCTTCGCGCAGGAACAGCTTGAGGTCGGGATAATCCTCGCGCAGCCGCGGCAGGATGCGGGGTAGCAGGAACGGGGCGATGGTGGGGATCACGCTCATCCGCATCTCGCCCGACAGCGGCCGCCCGGCGGCGCGCGCCATGTCGGCGAGCTCCTCCGCCTCGCGGATCACCGTGCGCGCCTTGTCGACGATCGCCTCGCCCAGCGGCGTGAACCGCACGACCCGCCGCGTCCGCTCGACCAGCGTGACCCCGATCAGCGTTTCGAGTTCGCGAATGCCCGCCGACAGGGTCGACTGGGTCACGAACGACGCCTCCGCCGCGCGCCCGAAATGGCCCGCGTCACGCAGTGCGACGAGATACTGGAGCTGCTTCAGGGTAGGCAGATAGGTGGTGCTCATGGCACCGTCTTATCGGCGGTGTCGATCAAGTTCCAGCGATTGAGCGAGCAGAGCGTTGATGCGTCGAACAGACGTGTCGCGCGTTCCATACCGCGGTTGCTGGAAATTCCGCAGCAGGAGTCCTAAATGGCCTCGAAACGGGGAAGGGACTAGCATGGTCGGCCGGCTCGGCGCGTATCTGGATTCGATCAAGGCCCGGGACCCGGCGCCGCGTTCGCGTGCCGAGATCCTGCTGTACCCGGGTGTCTGGGCGCTCGGCTTCCATCGCATCGCGCACCGCCTGTTCCAGGCGCGGCTGTTCTTCCTCGCCCGCGCGGTGAACCACCTCGCGCGGTTCCTGACGGTGATCGACATCCATCCGGGCGCGAAGATCGGCCGCAACTTCTTCATCGATCATGGCTTCACGGTGATCGGGGAGACGGCGGAGATCGGCGACAACGTCACCATCTACCAGAATGTGACGCTCGGCGGGACGAGTCCCGACAATGGTATCGCCGGCAAGCGGCACCCGACCATCGGCGATGGCGTGATCATCGGCTCTGGTGCGCAGGTGCTGGGACCGATCCAAGTCGGCGCGCGTGCACGGGTCGGCGCCAACGCCGTCGTCACGCGCGACGTGCCGGAAGGGGCGGTGATGGTCGGCATCCCGGCGCGGCCGACCCTGGTCGACTCCACCGCCTACCAGCGCGACTTCGTGCCCTACGGAACGCCGTGTCGGGAGATGCAGGACCCGCAGGCGCAGAAGATCGAGACGCTGCGCTGCGAGCTGGAAGCGCTGCGCCGCCGCCTGGATGCGGCGGTGGCCGAAGCCGAAGAGCATCGCAACCGCGCCTGATGGGAATCGTCACCCCCTTTCCAGCCAGTGCCGGGCGCCCGAGCCAGACGGGGTTCGAGCGTGCCGAACTGGCGCGCATCCTCGACCTCTACGGCCGAATGGTCGCAGCCGGCCATTGGCGAGATTATGCGATCGACCTGGGGCGCGATGCGGCCGTGTTCTCCGCCTTCCGGCGATCTGCCGAGCGGCCGGAGTTCCGCATCGAGAAGCGCCCGGCGCTCCGCAATCGCCAGGGCATGTGGGCGCTGGTCAACGAGGTTGGCGCGGTGCTGAAGCGCGGGCACGAGCTTGGGCCCGTGCTGGCGCCGGTGGAACGCCGCCTGATGAAGCTGGTCGAGGACTGACACCGCACCCGACGCGCGGTGTTCGCGTCCGGCACCCCTGAATGCACAAACGCGCGCCCTCCACTCGGGAGGACGCGCGCTGCTGGCGTCTCTCGACGCTTAAAGGCTTACTTGCCGCCCGGATTGCGGCAGCTGTCCTTCACGGTGCGCGAGCACACCGGGTAGTTCTGCTGTGCGGCCGGCGGCGGGGTGGTCGACGGCGGTGCAAAGGTCACCGGACCGGTCGTGGACGGCGTCATCGTCGACGAGGGCACGCCCGAGGTCGTGTCGGTGCCGGTGGTGGTGGTCGTATCGGTGCCGGTCGTCGTGGTCGTGTCCGACGTCGTCGTGCCGGTCATGTCACCAGTGGTGGTCTGTCCGGTGGTGCCCGGGGTCGTCTGGGCAACCGCGGCGCCGCTGAGCGTGAGGGCGGCAGCAAGAGCAAGGAGTTTCATTGTATCTTCTCCTGGAACTGGTTCTGGCCGACCCTCAACGCGCGATTTTCGGAATCTTTCCGTAACGATTCTCAGTTTCCCGCATCCAGCGCATAGCCTGCCGACCGGACGGTGCGGATGATGTCCGGCATCCCTTCGCCATTGATCGCCTTGCGCAGGCGTCGGATGTGGACGTCCACCGTGCGCGTCTCGATCTCCGTGTCCCGTCCCCAAACCGCATCCAGCAGCCGCTCGCGCGAGAACACCCAGCCGGGATGCTGGAGGAAGTGCTTGAGAAGGCGGAATTCCGTCGGGCCCAGCGGGACGAGTTCGCCCGCGCGGCGCACCTTGTGCCCCACGGTGTCCATCTCGATGTCGGCATAGCTCAGCGTCTCGCCGGCAAGGGCGGGGCGCACGCGGCGGAGCACGGCCTTTACGCGCGCGACCAGCTCGCGGGGCGAGAAGGGCTTGGTAACATAGTCGTCCGCACCCGTCTCCAGGCCGCGCACCCGGTCCTCTTCCTCGCCTCGTGCGGTCAGCATGATGATGGGCACGTTCGCCGTCTCGGGCGTGCGGCGCAGGCGCCGACACACCTCGATTCCCGACAATCCCTCCACCATCCAGTCGAGCAGCACCAGGTCCGGCGTGCCCTCGCGCGCCAGCAGCAGGGCCTCTTCGCCGTCGGGCGTGTGGCGGACGTCGAAGTCCTCGCGGCGGAAATGATAGGCGAGCAATTCCGCCAGTGCCGCGTCATCCTCGACGAGCAACATGCTTGGCTTGGCCATGGCGGGTCCCTCAGCGGTTCGATGTGTCGGCGGTCTCGCGGTCGGCGAGGTACCGGCCGGTCGCCGCGAAATAGACCATCTCGGCGACGTTCGTGGCGTGATCGCCGATGCGCTCCAGGTTCTTGGCGACGAACAGCAGGTGGGCGACCTGGCCCACGGTCCGCGGGTTCTCCACCATGAAGGTCACCAGCGTGCGGAAGATGCTGTCGTAGAAATCGTCCAGCGCCCGGTCGCGCTCGCACACCGCAACGGCAGCCTCGGCATCTCGTGCAGAGAAGGCGTCGAGCACGTCATGGACCATGTCGCTCGCCATCTGCGCCATGGCGGGCAGCAGCGAGACCGCCTCGATCCGGTCGTCGCCCTGGTGGATCATCGGCACGCGCTTGGCGATGTTCTTGGCATAGTCGCCGATGCGCTCGACCACGGCGGCGATCTTGAGCGCCGCGACCACCTCGCGCAGGTCGTCCGCCATCGGCGCGCGCAGCGCGATTACCCGCACCACCAGCCGCTCGACCTCCGCCTGAATGGCGTCGATCTTCGCGTCGGCGCTGCGGACTTCCTTCGCCAGCGTTGGATCGTTGCGCTGGAGCGCGAGCATCGCGTCCGAGATGCCCTGCTCGGCAAGGCCGCCCATCTGCGAGATCAGCGCGCGCAGGTGCCCGATCTCCTCGTCGAACGCCTTGACCGTGTGTTCGTGGCCCGTGGGCATGCTCGTCTCCTCAGCCATAGCGGCCGGTGATGTAATCCTTGGTCCGCTCCTGGCGGGGATTGGTAAAGATCTCGGACGTGACGCCATATTCCACCAGGTTGCCCAGGTGGAAAAAGGCGGTGCGCTGCGACACGCGCGCCGCCTGCTGCATGTTATGGGTGACGATCACGATCGCGTAGCGGCCGCGCAGCGCGTGGATCAACTCCTCGATCTTGGCGGTCGCGATCGGATCGAGCGCCGAGCAGGGCTCGTCCATCAGGATCACTTCCGGATCGACCGCGATCGCGCGGGCGATGCAGAGGCGCTGCTGCTGGCCACCCGACAGCGCCGTGCCGCTGTCCGAAAGCCGATCCTTGACCTCGTCCCACAGGCCCGCGCGCCGCAGCGAGCGCTCGACGATCGCCTCCAGGTCCGCCCGGCTCGGAGCAAGCCCGTGGATGCGGGGGCCGTAGGCCACGTTCTCGAAGATCGACTTGGGGAAGGGGTTCGGCTTCTGGAACACCATGCCGACGCGGGCGCGCAGCTGCACCACGTCCATCGACTTGTCGTAGATGTCTTCGCCATCCAGGCGGATGTCGCCGGTCACGCGCGCGTTGCCGACGGTGTCGTTCATGCGGTTGAGCGTGCGCAGGAACGTCGACTTGCCGCAGCCCGAAGGGCCGATGAACGCGGTCACCCGGTCCATGTCGACTTCGATCGACACGTCCTTGATCGCCTGCTTGTCGCCGTAAAAGACGTTGACGTCGCGCGCCGACATCTTCGGCGCTGCGGTGTCGGATGTGGGGCTATGGTTCACCAGCGGGTCTCGAAACGGTTGCGGAGGTAGATGGCAAAGGCGTTCATCGCGAGGAGGAACGCCAGCAGCACCAGGATTGCCGCCGACGTCTTCTCGATGAAGCCGCGGCTGACCTGGTCGGACCAGAGGAAGATCTGCACCGGCAGCACGGTCGCCGGGGCGTTCAGGCCGTCCGGCGCCTGGACGATGAAGGCGCGCATGCCGATCATCAGCAGCGGCGCGGTTTCGCCGAGCGCGCGCGCCATGCCGATGATGGTGCCGGTCAGGATGCCCGGCAGCGCCAGCGGCAGGACGTGATGGAACACCACCTGCACCGGGCTTGCCCCGACACCCAGCGCCGCGTCGCGGATCGAGGGCGGCACCGCCTTGATGGCGTTGCGCCCGGCGATCACGATGACCGGCATGATCATCAGCGCGAGCGTCAGGCCGCCGACGATCGGCGCCGAGCGCGGCAGGTTGAAGGTGCCGAGGAACAGCGCCAGCCCCAGCAGGCCGAAGATGATCGAGGGCACTGCCGCCAGATTGTTGATCGACACCTCGATCAGGTCGGTCCAGCGGTTCTTGGGCGCATATTCCTCCAAGTAGAGCGCGGAGAGCACGCCTACCGGGAAGGCGATCAGCAGCGTGATCGCCATGGTGAGCAGCGAGCCCTTGAGCGCACCCCAGATGCCGACTGCGGTCGGATCGGTGGAGTCGGCGCCCGTCAGGAAGCCCCAGTTGAAGCCGCTGCGGATCGCGCCGGCTGTCTTCAGGCGCTGGACCATCTGCTCGGCGGCAGGCTCGCCGGTCGCCTTGTACGCTTCCTCGATCCCCGGGGCCGCAGGCACGTAGAGCGCGGCGCGGCGCGTCAGCAGGGTCGGGTCCGCCTTGATCGCATCCCGAACCGTTAGCCAGGCGCTTTCGGCGATGACCGGCTGCTCCTCGCCGAAGGCCTTCACCGCGGCGAGGCCGGTCACCCCTTCCAGCCCTGCGCCGGACAGCGCCAGGTCAGCGCCCGCGGTCGCGAGCTGGGCCGGAGCCACCTCCAGCTGCGCTGCCGGGAAGTCGATGGGCAAGGCCACCTGCACCCGCTGGAAGCCACCGATGCCGGCAGTCAGCATCGACACCAGCAGGAAGGCGAGGAAGCCGGCGGACAGCAACACCGCCAGCAGCCCCATCAGCCGGAAGCGACGCTCGGCAGCGTAACGGCGACGGATGCGCCGCTGCATCGACTGCGTATTCCAGTCCGTCGGGCGGCGCTCGGCCGGCTCGTGGCCGGCGGCGGGGACGCCCGCGACGAGGGGGCTATTCATAGGCTTCCCGATAGCGCTTCACGACGCGCAGCGCGACGATGTTGAGGAGCAGGGTGACGACGAACAGCGTCAGGCCCAGGGCGAAGGCGGCAAGGGTCTTGGGGCTGTCGAACTCCGCCTCGCCGGTCAGCAGGTCGACGATCTGCTTGGTGACGGTGGTGGTGCTCTCGAACGGGTTCAGCGTGATGGTGGCGGCGCCGGAGGCGGCCATCACCACGATCATGGTCTCGCCGATCGCGCGGCTGACGGCGAGCAGCACGCCGGCGACGACGCCGGGGAGAGCGGCGGGGAGCAGCACGCGGCGGATCGTCTCGGACGTGGTGGCGCCCATCGCCAGGCTGCCGTCGCGCATCGAGCGGGGGACCGCCGCGATCGAGTCGTCGGCCATGGACGAGACGAACGGGATGATCATCACACCCATCACCAGCCCTGCCGAAAGCGCGCTTTCGGAGCTGGCATAGGGCATGCCCAGCATCACCGCGAGATCGCGAATGGCGGGGCCGACGGTCAGCGCGGCGAAATAGCCGTAGACCACGGTCGGGATGCCGGCGAGGATCTCCAGGATCGGCTTCATCCAGCGGCGCGTGGTCGGGCGCGCGTACTGGGTAAGATAGATCGCGCTCATCAGCCCGAACGGGATCGCGACCAGCATCGCGATCACCGCGCCGATGAAGAAGGTGCCCCAGAACAGCGGCACGGCGCCCAGCGTCTCGCCGGGGTCGCTCGCCCGGATCACCTGCGGGCTCCAGCGCGTGCCGAACAGGAAGTCCGTGATCGGCACGATCGAGAAGAAGCGTCCGCTCTCGAACAGCAGCGACAGAAAGATGCCGAGCGTGGTCAGGATCGCGATCAGCGAGGCGCCGAGCAGCAGCAGCATGACCGCGCGCTCGACGCGGGTGCGTGCGCGGAATTCCGGGCGGATCCGCGTGAAGGCAAAGGCCGCACCGGCAAAGGCGAGCAGCAGCGCCACCGCCGTCCCGATCCAGCGATAGCGCGCCTGCGCCGTCGCGAAGACCGGCGCCAGCGGCTCCGAGGCGGGGTTGAATGCGCCATAGGCGGTGCCGTTGGCGAGCGCGCGTGCCTCCGCCAGCACCGCCGCACGTTCGAAACCGTCGGCAGGAAGCGTGGCCGCGGTCGGGCTCGCCAGCACGGCCTCCTGCGCCAGCTGCGGGGCGACCGCGGACCAGACGGCGAGGAACAGCAGCGCGGGGATCGCGACCCACATCGCCATGTACCAGCCGTGCTGGCTGGGCAGCGAGTGGACGCGCCCGGCACCCAGCCGCGCGAAGCTGCCGGCGCGCGCGCGGGCGACGATCCAGCCGATCAGCGCCAGGCCGATCAGCAGGAAGAAAAGGGCAAAGCTGCTCATGGGCGGATCAATGCAACGTCGTGGGATCGAGGGGCGTGCTCTGCGCGACCGTCGCGCGGGAAGCGGACCGGACCGCGTCCGGAGCGGCGATCATGCCGCGCCGGGTGAGCGGACCGTCGGGGTTCCAGGAGTCGGCATAGCGCGTCAGGAAGTCGGCCATGCCGGGGACCGCGCGCAGGTGCGCCTTCTTCACATAGATGAACAAGGGGCGCGCGCCGGGATAGCTGCCGTCCGAGATCGTCTGGTAGGTCGGCGTGACGCCGTCGAGCGGCACCCCATGCAGGCGGCTGCGGTTTTCCTCCAGATAGCTGAAGCCGAACACGCCGATCGCATTGGGGTTGGTCGAAAGGTTCTGCACGATCAGATTGTCGTTCTCACCTTTGTCGACGTACGCGGCGTCGTCGCGAATGCGCGTGCAGACGTCTTCGTAGCGTTCCTTGTTGCTCTCCTTGAGCGCCTTCGCCTCGGGCAGACCGGCCTCGCAGGCGGGGACCATCACAAGCTCGACCAGTGCGTCGCGCGTGCCGCTGGTGGAGGGGGGGCCGAACACCTGGATCGGCAGGTGCGGCAGCGACGGGTTCACGTCGCTCCAGAAGCGGGCCTTCTGCGGCTTGCCCAGCGGATTGGCGGCGAGCGCCAGATACACGTCGCGGTCGTTGAGCTGGAGCTTGGGGCCGTTGTTCGCCTCTGCCAGCACGACCCCGTCGACGCCGACCTGGACCTCCATCACCTCTTTCACGCCGTTGGCGATGCAACCCTGCATCTCCGACTTCTTGATGCGGCGCGATGCGTTGAGGATGTCGGGATGCTGCGGGCCGACGCCCGCGCAGAACAGCTTCACGCCGGCCCCGGTGCCCGTCGACTCGATCACCGGTGCGCGCAGTGCGGGATTGGCGTTGATCATCGCCTCGGCAACGGCAGTGGTGAACGGGAATACGGTCGAGGAGCCAACCACCCGTATCTGGTCGCGCGAAACGTTGCGATCGCACGCCGCGAGCGCGAGCAGCGCAGCGGTGGCAATCGCGATACGGCGGATCATCGTCGTCATCTCCACAGCGGGCGAGGGACTCGGCCGTCCGTTGCTGCCGCCCTTCCGTACGTTGGTTGCGCTTTTATGACACTGCGCCGTCATCCGCCCTCGGCAAAATCACGGTAACCGTCGTTCCGACGCCCACTGTGCTTTCGATGTCGAGCCGCCCGCGATGCCGCTCGACGATGTGGCGCACGATGGAAAGGCCAAGTCCCGTGCCGCCGACGGAACGGCTTCGGCCCGCATCGACGCGGTAGAAGCGTTCCGTCAGGCGGGGCAGGTGCTTGGCAGGGATGCCTTCCCCCTGGTCCGTCACGCGCAGCCGGACCATGTCTTCCACCGGCTCCAGCTCCACGCGCACCGGCGTACCGGGGCGACCATAAGCCATGGCATTGCCGACGAGGTTGTGGATGAGCTGCGACAGCTGCGCACGGTCGCCCTTCACCGCCGGCACCTCCGCCACCTCCAGCACCAGGTCGGCACCCCGGCCGCCGTGCAGGTCCACCAGCGCGCCGCGAACCTCCCGTACCAGCCCGTCGAGTGCGACCGTCGTGTCCGGCGCACGGAACTTGCCCGCCTCGATCCGCGAGAGCGAGATCAGTTCGTCGATCAGCCGCTGCATGCGCCGGGTCTCGTCGAGCATGATGCCGAGGAAGCGGTTCCGCAGCTGCGGGTCCTCGCCCGCTTCCTCGCGCAGCGTCTCGGCAAAGCCGCGCAGCGAGGCGAGGGGGGTGCGCAGTTCGTGGCTGGCGTTCGCCACGAAATCGACGCGCATCCGCTCGGCGGCATAAAGCTGGGTCTCGTCGACAAGTTGCACCAGGCGCCGCTCGTCGCCGAGGGGCCGCACCCGCATCTCCCAGCGCTGCTCGCGCGTGCCGATGCCGACCAGGTGCGTGGTGCTGCCGGCGTCTTCCGCCGGGTCCGCGATCAGCCGCTCGGCAGCAGCAGGGTGGCGGATCGCGATGCGGACGTCCTGGCCGACGATATGGGCGCCCAGCAGCGTGCGTGCCGCCTCGTTCGCACAGGCCACGCGCGTGCCCGCCGTCACCAGCACCGGACCCGCCAGCGCGTCGATCAGCGCCTGGACGCTCGGTTGCTCCGGACGCGGACGGGTGGGAGGCCGCGGCACGCTTTCCGGCGCCTCGCCCGCTGCCGCGATCAGGACGGCGGCGAGTCCCGCGACCGCGGCCACCACGACGGCATTGATGTCGGCGCCCAGCAGGAAACCGGCCGCGGCACCGCCAATCGCGACCCCCGCGGCGACGAGCGTACGAATCCCTGAACCGATGGCCATGGGCGCCCTATAGGGCAGCCGGAGGCCAGCGGAAACGTCCCGCGGCGATACGACGTATCCCGAGGCGACCCCGTGCTTGGGGATTGCGCATTCGCGTCGCTTCCAACACACAGGCCCTCGTGAGCGACGAGCAGACACCCGAGGGCGAAGGCGCCCGCTACGGCCTGGGCCGACGCACGCTGCTGTTGGGGGCGGCTGGCGCCTCTGCGGTGGTATCGATCCGCCCGGCGCTGGCGAACACCGCCGCGTCGGTGTCGCTGTGCGAGATCCCGGTGCCCGATCCCGGCCGAGCGGGCAGCTATGTCGCGCCCAATGGCGACCTGGTGCCGCCGGGCACCCGGGGTGCCTATCCGGCCGCCCGCCGGCCGTTCAAGGCCGCGGACGTGAAGCGCGCGCTCAACAACGGCATCAACCTGCCGGGCACCACCAGCGACCAGTCGCGCGCCTACACCAACTACATCCGCCGCCTGCAGTCGGGAACGAGCGGCTTCACCTGCTTCGCTTCCCTGCAGATGCCGCGCGGCTGAACGGCCCCGCGGCGTCCACCCGCATGGAGGCGGAGGCAGGCGACGGCCCGGTGCGGTTCCGCGCGCCGCCGGCGGGCGTGCTGCGCATCGTGCCGCTCGACGAACTCACGGGGATCTATCATCGCGCTTCCGGCCAGACCCATCTGGTCGCGTCTCCCGTGCCGGAGATCCTGGCCGCCCTGGCCCAAGCACCCGCCTCGATCGAGGAGCTGCTCGCTCGGCTGGCGGCGCGCTACGACCTTGCCGATCCGGACGCGGAAGCTTTGGGCGCCCGCCTCGCGGAGCTGGTGACGCTCGGCCTGGTGCAGAGCGGGTGAGGCACGCCTACCAGCTGCGGATCGGCCCAGTCGGCTTTCGGGTCGGTGCCGATTGGCGCGAACCCATTGAGACGCTAACCGCGCTGTACGACGACTATCCCAAGCCGCACGACGGCATTCCCGACTTTTCGGTCCGCCTGTTCGCCGCGCGCCGCTGGCGGCGGTGGGTGCGGCCGTCGATCACGATCGGCGGTGACTATGTCCTGCCCGACGCCGCGCCCTTGCCGCTGCCGCTCGGGCTGCTCGCGGCCGAGATGGGCATGAACCTGCAGATGGCGCTCGGCCAGCGCCGCTACCTCCTGCTGCATGCCGCGACGGTCGAGCGCGACGGCCGGGCGCTGCTGATGACGGGCGTCTCGGGCGCGGGCAAGTCGACGCTGGCGGCGCTGCTGATGGCGCGCGGCTGGCGGCTGATGGGCGACGAGTTCGCGCTGCTCGATCCCGCAACCGGGCTGGTGCACGGTTTCCCGAGGCTGGTGAGCCTCAAGAACCAGGCGATCGGTGTCGTCGAACAGGCGCTGCCGGCGGGCAGGTTCGGTCCCCTCCAGCCGGACACGCCGAAGGGCGACATCCGCCACCTGAAGCCGGATGCCGCATCGGTCGCGGCGATGGACGTGCCCGCACGGCCGGTGGCGATCCTCTTCCCCAGCTTCGGCCATGCGCCCGATGTCCGGCCGGTGCCGCCTGCCGAGACGTTCGTGCGGCTGACCCAGGCCTCGACCAACTATGTCGCGCTCGGAGAGCGGGGCTTCGACGCGTTGACCCGCCTGGTCGCAACTGTGCCGGCGCAGGCCATCGACTATCCGGACACGGAGACCGCCGTGGCCATGGTCGAGCGGTTGTGGGAAGAGGCCGGGTGAGCGGCGCTTTGCTGGTCTGGGCGCTCCGCGATCCCGCCTCGATCCGCGAGCTGGACGCCGCCGGCTGGACCGGTCTCATCGCCGCGGCGCGCGCGGAACAGATCCTCGGCACGCTCGCCCACCGGCTGCATGGGCTTCCCATGCCGGCTACCGTCGAGCGGATCCTGGCGGACGCCCGCGCCACAGCCGAGCAAGGCCGCACGCTTGCGCTGTGGGAGGCGGAGATGGCGGCACAGGCGCTGCTGCCGCTCGGCATCCCCGTCGTGCTGTTGAAGGGGACCGCCTATGTGGCCGCCGGCCTTTCGGCGGGGCAGGGGCGGAGTATCGGCGACCTCGACATCCTGGTGCCCCGCGACGCGCTCGATGCGGTCGAGACGGCGCTGCTGGCAGCCGGCTGGGAATGGGTGAAGCCCGACGCCTACGACGACGCCTATTACCGGCGCTGGATGCACGAGCTGCCGCCGCTGATCCACCGCGAGCGCGACCGGATGATCGACGTGCACCACACGATCCTCCCCCTGACGGCGCGCCCTACTCCAGACGCAGACGCGTTGCTGGCAGGCAGCGTGCCGCTCGCAAATGGCCTGCGCGTGCTGTCGGCCGAAGACATGGTCTGCCACGCCGTCGCGCACCTGTTCGCCGACGGCGATCTTGCCGGCGGGGTTCGGAACCTCTGGGATATCCACGGCCTGCTCGATGCCTTCGAAGCGCCCGAGGCGCTGGCGCGGCTGCGAGCACGCGCATCGCTGCACCAGATCGCGACGCATCTGGAAGGGGCATTGCGCTTGCGGGAGGCGCTGTACGGGGAAGGGGCGCGATTGAGCGCAACCGATCGCCTCTACGTTCGCCGCCTGCTCGCTCGCGACGGGTGGGGGCGACCGACCGCCAGGGCGACGCGCACCGCCTTCTACCTTCGCTCGCACCTGCTGCGCATGCCGCCGGGGATGCTCGCCCGCCACCTGTGGACCAAGTGGCGCAAGGGACATCGCGTCACGCCCTGACGATCACTCCGCCACGATCACCGGCTCATGCTTGATCGGGAACCGGACCGAACGCGCGAGGAAGCACAGCCGAGCGGCTTCCTCGTGCAGCGCGCGGGCATGCTGGACATTGTCGCCCGCGCCGATGGTGACTTCCGGCCGCAGCGTCACCTGCGCGAACTGGCCCGAGCCATCGGCATTTTCCGCCATCACGCCGGTCGCCGCATCGCGATAGGCGAGCACGCGAATGCCTGCGCTTGCGCAGAGGTGGAGGTACCAGAGCTGGTGACACGCGGCGAGCGCACCGACCAGCATCTCCTCTGGATTCCAGCGACTCGGATCGCCGCGGAAATCGGGATCGGACGATCCCGCGATGTCGGGCTTGCCGGGCGTGGTCAGCAGGTGATCGCGGCTATAGCCGGCATAGCTCTCGGTGCCCGACCCGGTGTTGCCGGTCCATTCGACGGCCACGGCGTAGCGATGCTCCCGGCTGGCCACCTATCGCCTCAGTGATAGCGATCGGCGGTGCGGTCGCGCGAACTGTTGGGAGCGATCTTCGCCTCCGCAGCCAGATAGGCTTCCCAGTCGCGAATGTCGGGCAGGGAGGGGATGCACACCGGCTCCTCCATCTCCAGCGCCCGCAGCGATGCGACCACCAGGTCGTCTGCCTGCATCACGCGCTCCGGCGGGAAGTTCTCGATGGCATTGCCCGCCACCGCGTGGAAGTCGGTCGCAATCACGCCGGGGATCAGCAGCTGCACCCTGACGCCGCTGTCCGCCAAGTCCAGCTGCATGGTGCGGGTGAAATAGGCGACGAACGCCTTGGTCGCGCCATAGCCGGCGTTGCCGGCGAACTGCATGAACAGCGTGCCCGAGCCGACGTTGATGATGGTGCCGCGGCCCTCGCTACGCATCCGCGCCGCCGCCGCGTTGGCGAGCCGCGCGAAGGCAAGCACGTTCACCCGGATCATCGACTCCAGGGCGGCCGCATCGAGGCCGCCGACCGCGCCCCGCGCGGCGAAGCCGGCGTTGTTGACGAACAGGTCGATCGGATCGCCTTCCGCCAGCCGTGCTTCGACTGCGGCGACGCCTTCCGGCGTCTCCAGGTCGGCAGGCAGCACCTCGACCACGATGTCGTGCGCCTCGCAGAGTTCCTCCGCGAGCGCCTCCAGCCGATCGGCGCGGCGGGCGACCAGCACCAGGTCATGACCGGTGCGGGCGAGGTGGGTGGCGAAGCTCTTGCCGATGCCGGCGGAGGCGCCGGTGACCAGGGCGGCGGGGCGGGTGGAATTGCTCATGGGCGGCTCAACGCGCAACCGTGCCCAGCCGCTCCAGCACCGGCAGCAATTCGTCGTACCCGTCGATCACCGCGTCCGCCTCCAGCTCCTCGACCGGCTGCATCAGGAAGCCGAAGCTGCATGCGACGGAGGGGATGCCGGCGTTGCGTGCGGCGCCCGTGTCGTAGATCGAATCCCCGACGAACGCGGCGCGCCCGCCGCCGCAGCGCCGGATCATCTCGTCGATCGGCGCGCGGTGCGGCTTGCCGAAGCCCTTGCCCATGGTGTCGCCCCCGATCAGGCAGGCAAAGCGATCGCGAATGCCGAGCTCGTGCAGCAGCTGTTCCGCAAGCACCTCCAGCTTGTTGGTAACGACCGCCACCTTCACGCCGCGCGCTTCCAGCGCGTCGATCGCGTCCATCGCGCCGGGAAAGGGCGCACTCTCGATCGCGATATGGCTCTCATAATGGTCGAGCAGCAGGCGGTAGAGCCGGTCGAGTTCCATTTCGGAACAGCCGCCGGTGCTCGCCATCCCCTGCATCAGCATGTGCCGCGCTCCGCCGCCGATCATGGTGCGCACCGCGTCGCGCGCCAGCGGGGGGCGGCCGGCGTCGGCAAGCGCATGGTTGAGCGCGTTGGCAAGATCGCCGCTGGTGTCCACCAGCGTGCCGTCCAGGTCGAAGCCGACGATGTCGAAAGGGAAATCCGTCATGGCGGAGCTCATGCGGGCAAGGCACTGGCAAAGGCAAGATCGGCGTGGCAGGGCGCAGATGCCTCGGAGACGTTCATGACCCCTCGACCCATCGCCGCGATCATCCTTGCCGCCGGCAAGGGCACCCGCATGCAATCCGACCTGCACAAGGTGCTCCACCCGGTGGCTGGCCGCCCCATGCTGCTGCACCTTGTGGACAGCGTCGCCGCGCTAGTGCCGGACCGCAGCGTGGCGGTGGTGGGTGCCGGCCGCCAGCAGGTGGAGGCCGCCGTGATCCCGCTCGGCATCGCCACCGCGCACCAGGCGCAACAGCTCGGCACCGGCCATGCGGTCGCCCAGGCGGAGGCTGCGCTCGACGGGTTCGATGGCGACGTGCTGGTCCTCTACGGCGACGTACCTCTGGTCTCGACCGCGACCATGCGGCGGATGCTGGATCGCCTGCACGGGGAAGACGCGCCCGCGACGGTCGTGCTCGGCTTCCGTCCCGCAGATCCGGGCGCCTACGGCCGGATCATCGCCGAGGGCGACCGCATCGTGAAGATGGTCGAGTTCAAGGACGCGACGGCCGAAGAGCGGGCGCAGACCCTGTGCAATTCCGGCCTGATGGCGGTGCGCTCGTCGGATCTGTTCGCGCTGCTCGCCCGCGTGGGCAACGACAATGCGGCGGGCGAATATTACCTGCCCGACGTGGTCATGCTGGCCGCTGCCGACGGGCGTCCCTCGGCCGTGATCGAGACCGATGCGGCAGAGGTGGCCGGCGTCAACAGTCGCGCCGAGCTCGCCGGGATCGAGGCCGCGTGGCAGACGACGCGCCGCGCGCGCGCGATGGCGGAGGGCGCCACGCTGGTCGCGCCGGAGACCGTCTGGTTCGCGCATGACACGCAGATCGGCCGCGACGTCGTGATCGAGCCGAACGTCGTGTTCGGCCCCGGCGTGCGCATCGCCGACGGCGTGACCATCCGGGCGTTCAGCCACCTGGAGGGAGCGAGCGTAGGCGAGGGCGCGGAGATCGGCCCCTACGCACGGCTGCGGCCCGGGGTGGTCCTGGAGCCGGAGGCGAAGGTCGGCAATTTCGTCGAGATGAAGAATGCGGTGCTGGGCCGCGGCGCCAAGGCCAATCACCTGACTTATCTGGGCGATGCGGAGGTCGGCGCGGGTGCGAACATCGGCGCGGGCACGATCACCTGCAACTACAACGGCTTCCTCAAGAACCGCACGCGCATCGGCGAGGGGGCGTTCATCGGCTCGAACAGCGCGCTGGTGGCCCCGGTCACGATCGGCGCCGGAGCGATCGTCGCGGCCGGGTCGGTCATCACCCGCGACGTGGAGCCGGATGCACTGGCGGTGGCGCGGGGAAGCCAGGAGGTGCGGTCCGGCTGGGCCGCACGGTTCCGGGAAAAGATGGCGGCACTGAAGGCCGCGGGGAAGCGATAGTATGTGCGGAATTGTGGGTATCATCGGCGGCGGCGACGTCGTGGACAGCCTCGTCGACGGGCTGCGGCGGCTCGAGTATCGCGGCTATGACTCGGCCGGGGTCTGCACCGTCCACGACGGGGTGCTCGATCGCCGTCGCGCCGAGGGCAAGCTCGCCAACCTGATCCGCGAAGTGCGCGAGGCGCCGCTCCCCGGCGCCACCGGCATCGCCCACACCCGCTGGGCGACCCATGGCGCGCCGACCACGGCCAATGCCCATCCCCATGCCACCGACGAGGTGGCGCTGGTGCACAACGGCATCATCGAGAATTTCAAGCCGCTGCGCGACGCGCTGATCGCCCGCGGGCGCGAGTTCCACAGCCAGACCGACAGTGAGGTCGTCGCCCATCTCGTGAGCGAGCGGATCGAGGCCGGCGAAAGCCCGGAGGATGCGGTCAAGGCGGTGCTGCCCCAGCTCCACGGCGCCTTTGCCCTCGCGATCCTGTTCCGGCAGTTCCCGGACCTGCTGATCGGCGCGCGCCTCGGTTCGCCGCTGGTGGTCGGCTATGGCGATGGCGAGACCTATCTCGGCTCAGACGCGCTCGCGCTGGCCCCGCTCACCCAGCGCATCTCCTATCTGGAAGAGGGCGACTGGGTAGTCCTGACCCGCGAGGGCGCGCAGGTCTACGACAAGGACAACAACCCGGTGGAGCGGCCGATCACGATCAGCGGCGTCACCGGTGCGCTGATCGACAAGGGCAACCATCGCCACTTCATGCTCAAGGAGATCTATGAGCAGCCGGTGGTCGTCGCCCAGACGCTGCGATCGTACCTCCGTCCCGTCGAGGAAAAGGTCGCGCTGCCCGACATGGACTTCGACCTGTCGAGTGTCGAGCGCGTCGCGATCGTCGCCTGCGGCACGGCCTCTTACGTCGGCATGATCGGCAAATACTGGATCGAGAAGTTCGCGCGCCTGCCCGTCGAGGTCGATGTGGCGTCCGAGTTCCGCTACCGCGACCCGGTCTTGCTGCCCAACACTCTGGGCGTAGTCGTCTCGCAATCTGGTGAGACTGCAGACACGCTGGCGGCGCTGCGCCACATGAAGGCGAACGGCGTCACCACCGCGGGCATCATCAACGTGCCGACGAGTTCCATGGCGCGCGAGGTCGACCTGCTGCTGTCGACCCACGCCGGGCCAGAGATCGGCGTCGCCTCCACCAAGGCATTTACCTGCCAGCTGGCGGTGATGGCGGCGCTCGCGGTCAACCTCGCCTGTGCCAAGGGCAAGCTGACGCCGGAGGAAGAGCGGGAGATCGTCCGCCACCTGGTCGAAGCGCCCGCGGCGATCAATGCTGCGCTCGGCCACGACTCCGAGATCCAGCGGATGGCAGGAACCATCGCGGGCGCACGTGACGTCCTCTACCTCGGTCGCGGGCCGGATTATCCGCTCGCCCTGGAAGGCGCGCTCAAGCTCAAGGAAATCAGCTACATCCACGCCGAAGGCTATGCGTCCGGCGAAATGAAGCATGGCCCGATCGCGTTGATCGACGAGCATGTGCCGCTGATCGTGCTCGCACCGTCGGGACCGCTGTTTGAGAAGACGGTGTCTAACATGCAGGAGGCCCAGGCCCGCGGCGCGCAAGTCGTGCTGATCTCGGACGCGGACGGTCTGGCGCTGGCCGGCGAGGATGCGGTCGCGACCATCGAGATGCCGAAGGTTCATCCGCTGATCGCACCGCTGGTCTATTCGGTGCCCGTCCAGCTGCTCGCCTATCACGTCGCAGTGGCGAAGGGGACGGACGTCGACCAGCCGCGCAACCTCGCCAAGTCCGTCACGGTCGAATAGCTTCGGGGGCAGTCGCCGCAGAAAAAAACCAATCCGGCGCGACGTTTACCTCGCTGTAACGCGCCGCCCGTTAAGCTTCCGTCCATTTGGTGAGGGAGTCGGGCCGCGGTGCGGGTACTGATTGTAGACGACGAACCGGCGATGCACGAATCCTACCGGCATGCGTTCCGCAGGCCGGAGGGCGAACGCTCTCTGTCCGCCATGGCGGCCGAGCTCTTCGAGGAAGGTGACGCCGGGGCTGGGCCTCTGGAGCCGGCTGCGGAACTCGAATTCGTGCATGTTTCCCAGGGGCTGGAGGCGGTCGCTGCGGTCGAAGAGGCCGCCCGCGCGGCCAGGCCGTTCGCCGTGGCGTTCATCGACGTCCGCATGCCGCCCGGCATCGACGGCAAGGAAACGGCGCAGCGGATCCGCGCCATCGATCCGGACGTCAACCTGGTGATCGTCACCGGCTTCTCGGACTTCGCGCCGGCCGAGATTTTCCGCGCGGCCGGTCCGGCCGACAAGATCTTCTACATCGCCAAGCCGTTCGAGGCGGTCGAGGTGGTGCAGACCGCAACCGCGCTCGCGCACCGCTGGCAGCTGGACCGGGAGCTCGCGGCGACCCGCGCGGCGCTGGCGGAAAAGGTCGTGCAACTCGAGGAACAGGCGCGGGAGCTCGCCGCCAACGAGAGCAAGGCGGCCCATATCGCCAGCCACGACCCCCTGACCGAAGCGCCCAACCGGCTCGCCTTCCTGCGCGCGCTCAGCGAACGCGTGCATGTGCCGGGTTGCTTCGCCGTGGCGATGCTCGACATCGACCGGTTCAAGACGATCAACGACACCTTCGGCCATTTCGCTGGCGACGAAGTGATCCGCACCGTCTGCAACTTCCTTTCCGAGCAGATCGGCGAGGAGGGCTTGGTTGCCCGGCTGGCCGGCGACGAATTCGGCTTGATGATGTCCGTGTCCGGCGAGGACGAGGCGGTGATGCGCTGCGAGCGGCTGCTGCGCGCCTGCTCGGGCACGCTCAGCATCTTCGGCCAGTCGGTGCAGAATACCGCCTCGATCGGCCTCGTGGTGGCCGACGCGGATCATGAGCGCGACTCGGTCGACGTCATGCGCCGTGCAGACCTGGCGCTGAACGAGGCGAAGCGCGCAGGGCGGAACCTGGTCCGGGTGTTCGACGAGAGCATGGACGAGTCGGTCCGCTTCCGCCGCCAGATCGAGACCGGGCTCGGCCAGGCGATGGCCAACGGCGAATTGTCGCTCGTCTACCAGCCGATCTTTGCGCGCGGCGGATTGGAAGTGGTCGCGTTCGAGGCGTTGCTCCGCTGGTGCAGCCCCGAACATGGCATGATCTCGCCAGGCATGTTCATCCCGGTGGCCGAGGAGAGCGGCCTGATCCACGACCTCGGCGACTGGGTCGTGGAGGAAGCGCTGGAGACGGCGAAGCGCTGGCCCGGGCAGTTCGTTTCGGTGAACTTCTCCCCGCGCCAGTTCCGCCGGCAGAACTTCGTCGCGCAACTGGTGGCGCAGGTCCAGCGGGCCGGCGTTTCCCCGAACCAGCTGCAGATCGAGATTACCGAGACGGCGCTTGCCGAAAACGCCGAACGTGCCGCCGACACCCTCTACCGGCTGCGGCAGATGGGCTTCCGCGTGGCGATCGACGATTTCGGTACCGGCTACTCCAGCCTGTACAACATCCGCACCTTCGCGCTCGATACGCTGAAGATCGACAGCAGCTTCGTGGATGGCATGGGACGCGAGCGCGAGTCCGCCGCGATCGTGCACTCGATCATCCACCTGGGCCGCGCGCTGGGGCTGGAGGTCGTGGCGGAGGGCGTCGAGAACGAGACGCAGCTCCAGGCGCTGCGTCTGGCAGGCTGTTCTCACGTCCAGGGCTATTACCTCTCTGCGCCGCTGGTCGCCGATGATGCCGTGCGGCTGGCCCAGGGCGGCAGCGTGCTCGAACCGCAAACCCCCTGCGCACCCGAGGCGCAGGTGCCGGGTACCGGCACCACCGGCTGATGCCGCGGCGCCGGCGCGCGCGTCAGGGCTGGCGCCGACACCTGCGTCGGGCGGGCCCGACGTCCCTGTCCGGCAAGCTCGTGTGGATCCTCACCGGCATCGGTGTTGCGGGGACGCTCGGCATCGCCCTGATGCTGACGCTGGTGCTCACTCCCGGCTTTCGTCAGTTGGAGGATCAGGCGATCCAGCGCGAGACGGAGCGCGCCGCCGCCGTGCTGGACACGCTGCGCCTGCAGGTCGAGGCGGCGGCGCGCACGGTCGGTGAGACCGGTGGCGCCCAGAAACCGGCAGTGTGGCTGGTGGAGGAAAGCCGGCGTGCCCGGCTGCTCGTGCCGGATGATCCCCTCGACGCCCAGCGTACGGCGGAGGCCTTGCGCGGCATCGATCCGGTTGCGGCACTGTCCGGGGGGGACGCGGGCAGCTTTTTCGTCTGGAACGGCGGCACGCTGAGTGCCGTCGGCGTCGCGCGCGTGCTCGTCCCCTCGGCTATCGTCCCCACCTATGTCGCGGTTGCCGAGCCCGTGCACCGCGCGCAAATCCAGCAGCGCCTCCAGCGCGCGGTCCGGCTCGTGCCGATGGGTGCCGCCACTCCGCGGGTGGACCGACACCGCGATGGTCTCGACCTTCGCGTGCCGGTTCCCGGCTGGGACGGCCGCCCCGTCGCGGGCGTTGCCTTCTCCATCGATCGGAACCTCTGGGGACTCGGCAGCAAGCTGCTGATGTACGCCGCCGCGGGCGTCACCGCGCTGATGCTCCTGCTTCTCATCATGCTGCGGCGCATCTTCCACCGGCTGGTGCTGCAACGGCTGCATTCGGTCGAGCGGCACATGCATCAGATCGGCGACTCCGGCTCGATGGCGACGCTTCCGGATCCGGTCACCCGGGATGAAATCGGCTCGCTCGTGGCCAGCTTCAATGCGATGCTCGGCCAACTTGCCAGCCTCCGCGAGCAGCTGGAAGTGCAGTCCTTCCGCCTCGGCCGGACCGAAAGTGCGGAGGCCGCGATGCACAATGTCCGCAACGCGCTGAACCCGATCAGCACCATCCTGTCGAAGGGGCTCACCCACGCGCTGCCCATCGAGCCGGCCACGATCGACCGCGCGCTGAACGAGCTCGGCGAGCCGGGGATCGAGCCCGAGCGCCAGGCGAAGCTCGCCGCGTTCCTGCGCGCTGCGCTCGACGCCGAGCGGAGCGCGCGCGCGGAGCGGCTCTCGCAGCTCGAAATGGGGCGCGACGCGCTGCAGAATGTGCTGGAGATCATCGGCAGCGGCTCCCAACGGGATCAGGATCGGCTCCCGCTGGAGATCTGCGACGTCACGCAGTTGATCGCCCGCAACGGCGCGATCGCGCGCTATTCGCGCGAGTTGTCCATCGCCACCGTGTTTCCGTCCAAGTCCTGCCTGGTGCGCGCGAACCGCGTGATCCTGAGCCAGGTCATCGGGAACCTCTTCTCCAATGCGGCGGAGTCGATCGCAGCCGCAGGAACGCCCGGCGCCAGCATCCGCGTCTCCATCACCGAACGGGAGGGGCGCGTGGAGGTGGTCATCCGCGACAATGGCGAGGGCTTCGACCCCGCGGATGCACCGGCGTTGTTCCAGCGCGGCTTTTCGACCCGCAAGAACCGCTCCGGCGGCCTCGGCCTGCACTGGTGCGCGACGTCGATGATGGCGATGGGCGGTGCGCTTCGGCTGGAGAGCGAGGGCTGGGGGAAGGGAGCGCGCGCGGTGCTGACGCTCCAGCGGGCGCAGGCGCCGGCCCAAGCGCCGGAAATCGCCGCCTGAAGAGCGCGGCGCCTGTCGCCTCCTTCCAGACTTTGGTAGGGGGCCGACGAGACGGAATGCCGCATCCGCGCGATGCGGTCGCGCGCCGCCGAGGCGGCGGGCGCATCGAAGAGAGGATGCACGGTGACGGCGATTTCCAAAGCAGGCTGGGCGGCGCTTGCGCTGTTGGCGGCGGCCGCGCTCGGCGTGGTCGCCTTTTCCCGCGGTGAGACGGTCAACGCGCTGTGGATCGTCGTCGCTGCGGTCGCGATCTACCTGATCGCCTATCGCTTCTACGCGCTCTACATCGCCCGCCATGTGATGCGGCTCGATCCCGCGCGCGCGACGCCTGCGGTCCGGCGCGCGGACGGGCTCGACTATGTCGCCACCGATCGCAACGTGCTGTTCGGCCACCATTTTGCGGCGATCGCCGGGGCGGGGCCGCTGGTGGGTCCAGTGCTCGCGGCGCAGATGGGCTACCTCCCCGGTACCCTGTGGATCCTGGCAGGCGTCGTGCTCGCAGGCGCGGTCCAGGACTTCATGGTGCTGTTCATCTCGATGCGGCGCGACGGCAAGTCGCTGGGCGAGCTGATCCGCATCGAAATGGGCCCCGTTCCCGGCACCATCGCGCTGTTCGGCGCCTTCATGATCATGGTGATCATCCTGGCGGTGCTGGCGCTCATCGTGGTGCGCGCGCTCGCCGACAGCCCCTGGGGCATGTTCACGGTGGCGGCCACGGTGCCGCTCGCGATCCTGATGGGCATCTACACGCGCTGGCTGCGGCCGGGAAAGATCGGCGAGGTCTCGATCCTGGGCTTCGTCGGCCTGATCCTGGCGATCGTCTATGGCGGGCAGGTGGCGGCCTCGCCCACCTTCGGGCCGCTGTTCACCTTTTCCGCGGTTGAGCTGTGCTGGATTCTGATCGGGTATGGCGCGGTTGCCTCCGTGCTGCCGGTGTGGCTGCTGCTGGCGCCGCGCGATTATCTCTCCACCTTCCTCAAGATCGGCGCGATCGCCGCGCTGGCGATCGGCATCGCGATCATGGCGCCGCCGCTGCGCATGCCTGCGGTGACCCAGTTCATCGACGGCAGCGGCCCGGTCTGGTCCGGCGCGCTGTTCCCGTTCCTGTTCATCACCATCGCCTGCGGCGCGGTCTCCGGCTTCCACGCGCTGATCGCGAGCGGCACCACGCCCAAGCTGATCGCCAGCGAAGGCGACGCGCCCTTCATCGGCTATGGCGCGATGCTGATGGAGAGCTTCGTCGCCATCATGGCGCTGGTCGGTGCCTCGATCCTCGATCCCGGCGTCTACTTTGCCATGAACAGCCCGGCGGCGGTGCTGGGCACCGACGTCCATTCCGCGGCCACGGCCGTCACGGTGATGGGCTTCCCGGTCACGGCCGAGACGCTCGCCCAGACCGCCAGTGACGTCGGCGAGACCACGATCGTCTCGCGCTCGGGCGGCGCCCCCACGCTGGCGGTCGCGATGGCGCACATCTTCAGCCATGTCGTCGGCGGCAAGGCGATGATGGCCTTCTGGTATCATTTCGCCATTCTGTTCGAAGCGCTGTTCATCCTGACCGCGGTGGATGCGGGCACGCGCGCGGGCCGCTTCATGCTCCAGGACCTGATCGGCCTCGTCGTGCCCCGCTTTCGGGAGGCGTCGGCGATCGTGCCGGGCGTGGTCGCGACCGCGCTGTGCGTCGCCGCCTGGGGCTTCTTCCTCTACCAGGGCGTCACCGATCCGCTCGGGGGCGTGAACACGCTGTGGCCGCTGTTCGGCATCTCCAACCAGATGCTGGCGGCCGTGGCGCTGGTGCTGGCGACGGTCGTGCTGTTCCGCATGAAGCAGCAGCGCTTCGCCTGGGTGACGATGGTGCCGGCCGCCTGGCTGCTGGTCTGCACGGGCAGCGCGGGCTTGTTGAAGCTCTTCTCGGCCGATCCGAAGGTCGGGTTCCTGGCGCACGCGGCGCGGTACGGGGACGCGCTCACCAGCGGCCAGGTGCTGGCGCCTGCCAAGGACCTCGCCGAAATGCGCCGCATCGTGTTCAACGATCGCATCGATGCAGGGCTGTGCGCGATCTTCCTCGCGGTGGTATTCTCGATCGTCTTCTACGGCATCCGCACCTGCCTCCAGGCGCGGCGGATCCCCCGGCCGAGTGTGACGGAGATCCCGCCGACGCTGGCGCGGGTGGAGGCGGCGGAATGAGCCGGCTCGCCGCCCTTGCGGCACGCGTGCGGGAAACGGCCCACCTGATGGTCGGCATGCCCTCCTATGCTGCCTATCGCCTGCACATGGAGCAGCATCACCCCGAGAGGCCCACCATGAGCGAGGCGGAGTTCTTCCGCGACCGGCAGCAGGCCCGCTATGGCGGCAAGAACGGCGGTCGCTGCTGCTGACCCGCGCGTTCGGTCCTTCGTGCGCCCGGGGGCCGTCAAACGGCTTGAGCCGGCCAGCCAAGCGTGTAGGGCCGCACGCCCATGTCGCACGCACGCCCCACCGCCCTCGGCCTAGATTTCGGCACCACCAACTCCGTCGCGGCGGTAGCACGAGGCGGTGCGGCCGACCTCGTCCTGCTGGACGCACCCGACGGCCCGGATGCGGTGTTCCGATCCGCGCTCTGCTTCTGGCAGGACGACGCGGTGCCCGGCGGCGTCGCATCCGAGGCTGGCCCTTGGGCAATCGCCGAGTATCTCGAATATCCGGAGGGCAGCCGTTTCCTCCAGTCGTTCAAGTCGGTCGCGGCGAGCAGCGCCTTTGAACAGGCGACCGTCTTCGATCGGCGCTACCGCTTCGAGGACCTGGGCCGTCTGTTCCTCGACAAGCTCGCCGCATGGGCCGGCGGCGCGCTTGGCGGCATCGGCCGGGTCATCGTGGGAAGGCCGGTGGAATATGCTGGCCATAGGCCCGACGAAGCCCTGGCGCGCACCCGCTATGACGCGATGTTCGCCGCGCTGGGGGCGGAGATCCACTATGTCTACGAACCCGTCGGCGCGGCGTTCAGCTACGCGGCGCGCATCGAGGATCCGGCCACCATCCTGGTGGCCGATTTCGGCGGCGGCACCAGCGACTTCTCCGTCGTCCGCATCGCGGCACCGGGCGCCGAGCGTCGGTGCGAGCCGCTCGGACATGCCGGTGTCGGCATCGCCGGCGATCGCTTCGACTACCGCATCCTCGACCATCTCGTCCTGCCGCTCTTGGGCAAGGGCAGCAGCTATCGCTCGTTCGACAAGGTGCTGGAGATCCCGCGCGGCTATTTCACCGACTTCGCCGATTGGTCGCGGCTCGCGCTGATGCGCAACCGCCGCACCCTGGCCGAACTCGACAAGCTGCGCCGCAGCGCGCTCGATCCGGACGCGGTCGGGCGCATGATGGCGGTGATCGAGGAGGAGCAGGGCTTCCGCCTCTACGACGCCGTCGGCCGGGTGAAGCGCGACCTCTCTGCAGCGGAGAGTGCCAGCTTCCGGTTCGCCGGCGGCGGGCTGTCGATCGAGGCGGAGGTCACGCGCGCGCAGTTCGAGGCGTGGATCGCGCCCGACGTCGCTCGCATCGAGGCGGCCGTCGACGCGGCCCTGGCAGCGGCCGCCGTGCCACCGACCGCGATCGACCGCGTGTTCCTGACCGGCGGCACCTCGCTCACGCCCCGCATCCGGCGGCTCTTCACCGAGCGGTTCGGCGAGGAGAAGATCGCCAGTGGCGGCGAACTGACCTCCATCGCGCACGGCCTGGCATTGATCGGCGAGCAGGAGGATGTCGCTGCCTGGGCAGTCTGAGGCGTCATCGCTGTAGAAGATGCGGGCAGAGTAGTTATGCTCCCCCCCGGGGGCGGTCGTGACGGGTGCTGCGGTCCGCGTCGGGGGAATGGGCGATGGATCGAGGGACCGGCACTTCGCGACCGCTGGAGACGGCCGAGCGGCACCAGCCGAGCTTCTCGCTCGGCAATCGGCTGTCGCGGGTGGGGTGGGGGATCTGCTGGCTGATCCTTGCCCGATGGACGCCGCCGCCGCTCCATCGGTGGCGTTGCATGTTGTTGCGCCTCTGGGGCGCGGAGATCGGCCGCGGCGCACGCATCTATGGCTCGGTCCGGATCTGGCACCCCGCGAACCTCGAGGTCGGCGACGGCTCGGTGCTCGGCCCGCGGGTTCGCTGCTACAACCAAGGGCGCATCACCATCGGGCGGTCGGTGGTCATCTCGCAGGACGCGAGCCTCTGCGCCAGCACGCATGACGTGGTCGATCCCGTGTTCCCGGTCCGCCTGCGGCCGATCCGGATCGAGGATCACGCCTGGGTCGCAGCGGAAGCCTTCGTCGGGCCGGGCGTTCGGGTGGGGACGGGGGCCGTGCTCGGCGCGCGGGGCGTGGCGATGCGCGATCTCGCGCCATGGACCTTCTTCTCCGGCAACCCGGCCCAACCGCTGAAGCCTCGACCGCAGCTTCCATAATAACCAGAACGGTACGTTTCTTCTTTCCTACACGAGTGATTCCGGATCACACCTGCCGCGGATTTTCACCCTCGGGAGGCTCCGCATGTCTTCTTCCATCCCCATCGACGTACCCGCGCCATTCGTCCCGGCCGTCGGACTATCGTTCGGCCAGCCGGGAGCCGACGCCGTGTTCGTGGACGCCGCCAATCCGATGCCCGTGCGGCTGGCGCGCGGCCGGGCTGCCGCATCGCCGTTGGCGGGGACCGCGTCCACGTCCGGCCGGGTCGGGCCGTTCGTGCCGGAACTCGATCGCCCGATCCACCTCACCCTGTCCGGCAACTGGTCCGGCAGGGTGCGCGTGCTGCGGTCCGTCGACGGCGGTGCCACGCTCGATCCGCTGACGCTTGCCGGCGAGTCGTGGGGCCTGTTCACGACCAACGCCAATGAGCCGGTCGCGGAGGAGAGCGTCGCCGGCACGAGCTATTATCTCGAGCTTTCGTTGCTCAGCGGCGCGGTCACCTATCGGGTGGCGCAATGAGCGCGGACCTGCTGGCGCGCGGGATCGGCGCGCGCGCGCATGCCGTCGCCCGGCGCAGCGCGCGTGAAACCGCGATGCAGGCGGCTGCGGCCATCCCCCTCGGTACGCTCCCCTGCTTCACCGTGGCGGCAAGCCCGCCGCTCATCACCGCGACGGACGCTGCCGCAAGCACCATCTCCGCCGCCGTCCGGGTGACGGCGACCAACGCCTGCTTCCGCGTGACCGGCACGCCGATCATGCCAGTGGCGGCCGATCCCTCCACCTATGGCGCCTCGGACGGAGCAGGAGGCACCGGCTTCACACGCCCGATCCAGTGGGAGTGGATGAGCGACGCTGCGCAAGTCGAACTGCTCGTGTTGAAGCACAATGCGCTGTTCGATCTCTTCATCGACGGGCAGCTGGTCCAGGATGGCGCGTTCGCCACGCCCGCGACGGGGGATCGGCGGCTGGTGAAGCTCGACTGGAATGCCACCGGCGATCCCCGCCGCCCGCGGCACTATCGGCTTGCTGGGATCAACCTGCTGTTCGGTGGCCTCTATCTCGACCCTGCCGGCAGCGCCTGGTTCTCTGGCGACTCGGCGCGACGGGGGTTCATCGCCATCCTCGGTGACAGCTATAGCCAGGGCACCGGCGCGCCATCGGTGGCGCGAACCTGGGCGGCGGCCGCCGCCGCTCAGCTCCAGATGGATGTGTGGAGCGATGGCGTGGGCGGCGCCGGGTGGAACAGCGGGGGCGCGAATGTACCGGCCTTGCGGGTAGCGAAGGGCGTGGCCGCCCTCACTCGGGCACCAGATTTGCTGGTGACCGCGATGGGCTACAACGACTTCGCCGCGGATGCGCCCGCTCTGGTCGGCCTGCGCACGCGCTATGATGCGTGCGTTGCTGCGATGCGGTCGGCATGGCCGGCTGCCCGCGTGGTGACGCTCGGGCCCTGGACACCGCTCGGCCCCACGACGGCGCTGGGGCGGGTCAAGGCGGCGCTGATCGAGGCAGCGGCCGCCAACGGAGCGACGTACGTGGATGTCGAGAACTTCGTCGGCGTCGGCAACCGCGGCATCTACACCGCGCCGGACAACGTTCACCCGACCGCAGCCGGCCACCTCTACCTCGGGCGCCGTATCGGGCAGGCGATCGCGGAGGCGCTGGCGTAGTTGGCTAGAGCAGAACGCCCGCCGGCCGGCCCCACGCCGGCCGGCGGGCAGGCGCCGCTTCCGTCGCAGCGCAGCTCTCTACGGCAGGCCGAGCCGGGCGAGCCGCGGTCCGACAGGCGACGATGAAGTAGTAGGTGAGCAGGGAGGACTCGATCGATAGGAAGCTGCCGGAAATCGCGGTGGACAGCAGCAGGTAGAGCAGCGCCGCGGCCGCCTCGCGTCGCCCGGAGAACACAAGCGCCGCAACCCCGACGAACGCGGCGGCCAGTGCAGCGACGCCCAGCACGCCGAAGTAGAGCAGGACTTCGTAGATGCCGTTGGTGATCTTCGCCTCACCGGTGCGCTCGGCATAGCCGGTGGCGTCCGCCACCAGTTCCGCCGCGCCGATCGCGACGCCCGCCGGATTGGCGGCGAGCGTCTCCACCACCGGCGTGAGCGGCGCGACGGTGCGGCGATAGGTGGATGCCTCCGCCTGGACCGCCGCGTCGTTGCGCAGGCGCTGCTCGAACGCGGCACCTTGCACCCCGGCAACCAGCACCGTGAGCGACGCCAGCGCCAGCGCGCCGCGCCGCGAGCGGCCGAGCAGGATCATGCCGATGGCGGCGGCCAGCACCAGCAGGCCGAGCGACTGCGTCAGCAGGAGGGCGGCGAGCAGCACCCCAGCTGCCCGCACCGCGCGCCGGTGCTGGAGGAAGTCGATGAAGGCGAGCGTCCCCAGCACCCGGCCGCACATCGACGGTTCGTAATAGAGGCCGATCGCCCGCACGCCCCAGCCGGGCTCCATCCGGAGATAGCCGTGCACCAAATCGATGCCGAGCAGGGGTGCGACAAGCTCGAACCCCGCCAGGGTTCCGGCCAGTCCTGCCATGAGCCACTGGGCACCCGCTACCAGGAGGATCATCGACGCGAGAGCGAAGGGCGCCGGCAGTTGCAACGGGCGGTTGCTGAGGAATGCCAGGCCTATCAGCACCACGGATGCAGCCCACAGGGCATAGGATTGCAGAAACGCGTCGGCCGTCGGCAGCAGCGGCGTCTCCGCCAGCGACGCGCCCAGGAACAGCAAAAGTGGCCACAGCAGCAGGGCTGCGGCGATGGCCAGGGGCGCCAGCGACAGGCGAACCTCGCGTAGGGAGACCAGCAGCACGACCGCCGCCGCGAGCCCGCCCAGGGTGACGGCGTAGCTCCCGACTTCCCCAACCCGCACATAGAGGCCCAGCACGCTCGCCCCCGCCAGCAGCCGGAGCGGCACGCGTTCCCGCGGATCGGCAGGGTCGAGGCGCAGCATCAGCGTGCCGATCTACGCGGCGCGATGCTGGTGAGCAGCGTGAACACCGCCGAATGGAGCGTACGCCGTCCGACGCTCACCGCCACCTTCCATCGTGGCAGGCGCAGCACTGCGCGCTGGATGGCAGCCGCTTCGCGGATCAACAGCCGCTTGTTGCTGGACATGGCGCCGCGCTCGAACCGGTTCACCCCGATCGTGTCGGCGAAGCTCTCCATTCGCGCGCCCGCCACCGCCATGCGCGTGAGCGCATCATAGTCGCCGCACACCCGATATCGTTGCGTGAAGGGGTGGCGAAGGTGCAGCGTGCGCCGGACGAAGGTCGCCTGGTGCAGCCCGGGCTGGCCGTGCCACAGATACCCCGCTGGCTTGGCCGGTCGGGCAAGGATGCGCCCGCCGAAATCCATCTGCGACCCGAAGAAGGCGATGTCGGGGTCACCCAAGGCTGCCATCGCCGCCGTAGCGCGAGCGAGCGCGTCAGGACCGATCAACCGGTCACCCGCATTGAGGAACAGCACATGCTCGCCGCGGGCAAGCCGCAGCCCCTTGTTCATCGCGTCGTAGATGCCGGCATCCGGCTCCGATACGCCCCGCGCGACGTCCTGATCCAAGAGCGCCTCCACCAGCGGCCGGGTTGCGTCCGTCGACGCGCCATCCACGAGGATCCACTCGAAGTCCCGCAGGCGCTGATCGCTGAGCGAGCTTCGGGTCCGCTCCAGTCCCGCCCGGTCATTGCGCACGATGGTGATGATCGACAGCGGAACGCTCATGCTGCCGCCTGCGTGTCGGCAGGCCGAAGCGCACGTGCGTAGACGCCCAGATAGGCGTCGAGCATCGCGGCTCCCGACCAGATCTGCCGCGCCCGCCGTGCCAGTTCGGCAGGGGAAATACCGGTATAGAGCGCCGCCTGACGGCCGGAGCGGACCAGCGCCAGCGCTTCGTCCGCGGACTGCACGCAGCGGCCACCGACCAGCGCGAGCATCTCGCGGGCCGCGCTGGAGGGATAGGCGAGCACATAGCAGCCCGCGCTCAGCGCCTCGATGATGGTGAGCGGGGCGTTGTCCATGCGGGAGGGAAAGAGCAGCCCGCACGCGCCTCCATAGAGCGTCGCCAGCGCCGCGCGGGAGCGGACCTCGCCATGCTCGACGGCAGCGGTGTCGCGAAACGGGTTGCCGCGGCCGATGAGGCCGATCGTCACGCCGGGCTCCGCCGCCAGCGCACGGACGAGCCCGGGGTCGATCTTGCCCGGCGCGGCGAGATCCGATGCGCAGAACAGGTGTCCGCGCCGGTCCGTCGTCGGAAGGACAGGGCCCAGCCCCGCTTCGAAATCCCGGTCGAGCGCGTTCGGTACGCACACGACCTGCAGCTCTGGAAAGATGCGGGCGTGGTCCTGCGCGAGGTGGCGGGAAGGGCAGACGATCGTCAGGCGGTCGCCGAGCATCCGCAGCGCTTCGTGCCGCGCCCGGCGGACTGCCACGGACCGGTCCAGGAAGCTCGGCAGGTCCTCGAAGCGCCGCTTCCCGCACTCGCCGCAGCGTCGCTCCCACCCGGAACAGTCGCGCACGAAGCCGCAGCGACCGGTCAGCAGCCACCAGTCGTGGGCGGTGATCACCACCGGCTTGCCGCTATCCCGCAGCATCCGCGTGAGACCGGCCCATCGGACGTACCAATGATGTACCGCGTGCAGGTGGATCACGTCCGCTTCGGCGACGGCATCCCGGATCGCCGCGGCTCCGGCTGTCGCGATCTCCCGGCCGCCCAGCAGATGCGCTGCGAAGTTCGCGAGCACGACGGGCCGGGAGCCGATCATCTCGATCTCAGGCTCTGCCAGTACCTGCGGGTCCGGCGCGATCCCCGACCCGTAGCCGTAGAAAAGGCGCGGCTGGTGGCCGGCACCGCGTAGCCGCTGGTGCAGATCATAGGCTACGCGTCCGGCGCCCCCCTGAGTGGCGCGGATGTTGAGGGCCAGGATCCGCAAGGATGGAAAAGCCGTGCCACCGCGCATCAGCCTTGCCTTCCCCGCGGGCCGGAGACTGCGCGCAGCGCGAGTGCCGGCGTCCGCTTCAGCGCCCGCTCGGTCGGGCACCGGAGCAGCGAGCGGAGCATGTAGGGGAGCGCCGCGCGCGTGCGTTCGAAGCGGCTTTCGATCTCCGCGAGCGTCCACAGATGCTCCGCGGCGACATAGCGCTGCTCCGCTTCGCTCGACGCCATCGCTGCCGCGCGACGATGGACCAGCGCATGTCCAGTCTCGACCGCCCGCGCCGAGGTCGTGATGCGGGCGTGCGGCCCCACGTCGAGGAAGGTGAGCGGTTCGGGGACGAAGGCGAAGCGGCCGCGCCGGCTCAGTCGCAACCAGAGCTCCCAATCCTGGCAGCTCGGCAGTTCCGGATCGAAGCCGCCCACCGCGCGAAACGCCTCGGCCTGGACGCAGACGCTCGAGCAACTGCCCACGAAGTTCCAGCCTGCAATTGCCACGCGCAGCGGCCACCGCTTGGGCGGCGCACGCCCGACCGTGCCCCGGCCCGTGCCCGCGCCGGACCGCGTGAGCCGGGCGCGGTTATAGGACAGCACGGTGCCCGGAGGAGAGGCGAGGGCGGCGCAGTGGCTCGCCAGCCGGTGCGGCAGCCACCAATCGTCGGAGTCGAGAAAGGCGAGCAGGTCCCCCGACGCCTGCCGCGCCGCGAGATTGCGCGCGGCCGCCCCTCCGGCGCTCCGCTCCTGGCGCAGCAGTCGTGCGGCCGGCGTAGCCCCGACGAGCGCGGCGATCCGCGCTGCTTCCTCGGCGCAGGAGCCATCGTCCACGACCAGGATCTCCTGCGGGGGATCGGTCTGGGCCGTCACGCTGGCAAGCGCGCGGGCGAGCTTGTCGGCGCGATCGCGGGTAGGAATGATGACGGAGATGCGCGTGCCGCTCATACTGCGCGCGCTCCGATGGAGGGGAAGGGTCGGGGCAGGTGAATGTGCGCACCGTGGCGCGCGACCGTGGCGACCAGCACCGCAATGCCCAGCGCCTGCCCCAGCAGCGATGCGTGGAGGACTGCCGCAAGAGGAGCACTGCCGGCCCGAGTGAGGATCGCTGCGCCGAGTGCGGTGACGCAGAGCGCGACGCCGCCGCTCAGGCACCGCTGCCACAGCCAGTCCCCGCCAAGCGCTGCGATCGAGCAGTGGCTGTAGGCAGCGACACAGGCGGTGACCGCGGCGAGCGGGACCAACTGGGGCCTTAGTGATAGCGCCAGTTGCACCAGCGTTAGCTCGCCGATCTGCGGCAGCATTGCCGCGACGGGCGCAAGCAGGAGCAATCCCGCAGCGTTGAGCGCGAAGACCAGCACTCCGGACGCGAGTGCCGGACGCAAGTCGAACGTCCGCCGGCTCCCGCTGTCATAGTAGCGTTTGAGCCGGGTGGTGACGGTTACCGACAGGAGGGCGACCTCCAGCCCCAGGATGCGCTGATACAGCGCCACCTGGGGTGTCGCCGTGCCGTTCCCCAGGCTCGCCACGATCAGGATGGGCGCGTTGAAGGTTGCGGTCGCGACGAACGTCTCGATGCCGACCAGGCTTGATCGACGGAGTAGGATAGCCAGGCCTGCCGCCACCCGGTGGACCCGTGCGCGCGCCAGCATCGCCGCCCCCTTCGCCCAGCTCGCCCCTGTCCGGGCAGCCGCGATCGACAGCAGGAACCCCAAGAAGGTGGCGAGCAGGTACAGCAGCAGCGCACCGTCGACGTCCAACCGCACGGCCCCCGCAAGCGACAGCGCCACGCCTACGCAGAAGAACAGCGCCGGCGCTGTTTCGACGAGGATCGCGGCGGCGACGCGCTCCTGCAGCAGCAACAGGTGACGGTTGAGGTAGGCCAGCTGGAACAGGAGGTTCGCCGCGAAGCCCAGCAGGAGCGCTGCCGTCGACACCTCTGCTCGCCAGCCGTGCACCAGTAGCAACGGCAGCAGCAATGCCGTCGTGGCAAGCCGGAAGCCAAGGCTCCAGCACACCAGCACTCGTGTCGCTCGGCCGCGATGGGCCAGCCGGAACAGGTAGCGGCCGATCCCGAAGTCGGCGGCTTGTGCCGTGATGCTGGCGATCGACAGCACGAGCGAGTAGCTGCCGAAGCCCTGAACCCCCAGGGCCTGGGTGATCAGCACCAGCGTCGCCGCCTGCGCGGCAAGGCCCAGCCCCTTGATCGCGAAGCTGGCAACAGCCCCGGCCGCCCGCCCGCTCATGCGGCAACCGCCTCCACCTGCGCGACGAAGCCGTCCAGGATCGCCCGGCGGCTCCAGCGTGCCTCGGCCCGCCTGCGAGCCGCGACGCCCATGGCCTCCGATCTGAGACCATCGTCGATCAGCGTGGCGATCGCCTCGGCCATGGCGGCGGGGTCGCCCGGCGGCGTCACCAGCCCGCACCCCTCCACCTCGCACGCGAGGCCCGATCCGGCGGCTGCGGTGGCCACGACAGGGCGCCCGCTCGCGAGCATGTTCGCAAGCTTCGACGGCAGCACCAGGTCAGCCGCTCCCGCGCTTTGCGGCAGCAGGTGCACGCTCGCCAGGCCCAGCAGCGCACCCATTCGCTCGGCGGGTTGGAGGGGATGAAACTGGACGTTGGTGAGGGCCGCGGCCCGTGCTTCCAGCCGAGCCCGGTTCGGCCCCTCGCCGCAGATTACGAAGACGATGTCCTCGCGATGGGCGAGCCGGTGCGCCGCCTCGACCAGGATCTCGATGCCCTGCTTGTTGGCGATGTTGCCGGAATAGAGCGCGACATGCCGGTTGCCCAAACCCCATTCGCTGCGGTATCCGGATGGCACGCCCAATGGCGTGATCGTATCCAGCTCCGCCCAGTTGCGGAACTCGACCACCCGTTCGGCCGGAACGCCCTTCTGCTCCAGACGGCGGCACATCTGCGGCGAGATGCTGCTGGCGATATGGGCGGATTTCAGCGCCATCGCCTCGAAGGCGTGTGCCAGTCGCGCAAGCGGCCCCGCGCCCTCCAGCAGGCCCGTCGCGAATGCTGCCTCCACTTCGAAATCCTGGACGTGGATCCACAGCGGCGCGCCCGCGATCCGCGCCGCCAGCTTGGCGACGGGAACGGACAAAAGGCAGGGCGCTACCGTCAGTACCAGCTGCGGTCGAAAGCGGGCTGCCGCTGCCAGCATCGGGGGCAGGGCCGCGAGCGCAAAGCTCAGGTGATGCGCCACCCGGCGGGCGCCTGATGGTTGCCTGGGCACATACAAGGGGCAGCGCCAGATCGTCGTCCTGCCACGCGTTTCGCGACTGTAGAGCGTGCCCGAACATCCCGGGGCGTGGGCCCAGCCGGGATAATAGGGCTTGGCGGTGACCAGCTGCACCTCGTGCCCCGCCGCTGCCAGGGCCGCAACTGCCCCTGCCGTATAGGGCCCGATTCCAACGGGTTCCGGCGCATGGTTGATGCCCAGGATCAGGATGCGCATGGCTGTGCCTGCTGCTGATGGTGGGCGTACACCTGGGCGACGCCGTCGCGTAGCCCGATCCGGGGCTGCCAACCGGTGGCCCGTAGGCGGCGGCTGTCGAGCAACTTGCGCGGTGTGCCGTCGGGCCTCGTCCGGTCGCAGCGGATGTTGCCTGCGAATCCCACGACCTCCGCCACCAGGCGGGCGAGGTCGAGGATAGAGATATCCTCGCCAGACCCGATGTTTACGTGGCACTCTTGCGAGTAGATGTGCATCAGGTGCACGCACGCATCGGCAAGATCGTCCACGTGCAGGAACTCGCGGCGGGGTGTGCCGCTGCCCCAGAGCTCCAGCGTGTCGGCACCGGCCAGCTTCGCGGCATGTGCCTTCCGGATCAGGGCGGGAAGGACGTGGCTCGTCTCCAGGTCGAAATTGTCGCCCGGGCCATAGAGGTTGGTGGGCATGACCGAGATGAAGTCGCAGCCGTGCTGGCGACGATAGGCCTGGCAGAGCTTGATGCCCGCGATCTTGGCGACCGCGTACCATTGGTTGGTCGGCTCCAGCGGCCCGGTGAGCAGCGCTTCCTCCGGGATCGGCTGGTCGGCGAACTTCGGGTAGATACAACTGGACCCCAGCAGCATCAGCTTGCCGACGCCGGTGCGGTGCGCCGCCTCCACCACGTTCGCCTCGATCAGCAGGTTGTCGTAGAGGAAGTCCGCCGGTGCGCTATCGTTGGCCAGGATGCCGCCGACCTTGGCCGCCGCAAGGAAGATGGCATCCGGACGACGGGCCGCCATCCACTGCTCCACGGCGTCCTGCCGCCTGAGGTCGAGCTCGGCACGCCCGGCGGTGATAATCGTGCAGGCTTCGCGCCCGAGCCGCCGGACCAGCGCGGAGCCGACCATGCCGCGATGCCCAGCGACCCACACGCGCTTGCCGGCGAGCGGGAAGCCTTCATTCGGCACTGCAACGCTGCTCCCGTGCGACGGCGACGAGGTCCTCGCGCACCATTTCGGCGCACAGGGCATCCCACTTGGTGCCGTGCTCCCAGCCCAGGCGCTCCCGTGCCTTGCTCGGGTCGCCGATCAGCAGATCCACTTCGGTCGGCCGGAAGTAGCGCGGGTCGACCTCCACCAACGTCCGGCCGGTACGCGCGCAGACGCCGGTCTCGGCCACGCCCGAGCCGCGCCATTCGAGCGGGAGCTCGACGAGTTCGAACGCCTTGGCGACGAAGTCGCGCACCAGCGTCGTTTCGCCGGTCGCCAGCACATAATCGTCGGCCCAATCCTGCTGCAGCATCATCCACATTCCGCGGACATATTCGCGGGCATGGCCCCAATCGCGGCGCGCATCGAGGTTGCCGAGGTAGAGCTTGTCCTGAAGCCCCAGCTTGATGGCAGCGGCCGCGCGCGTGATCTTGCGGGTGACGAAGGTCTCGCCGCGCAACGGGCTCTCATGGTTGAAGAGAATGCCGTTGGAGGCATGCACGCCATAGGCCTCGCGGTAGTTCACGACCATCCAGTAGGCGTAGAGCTTGGCGGCGGCATACGGGCTGCGCGGGTAGAAGGGTGTGGTCTCGCGCTGCGGTACTTCCTGCACCAGCCCGTAAAGCTCCGAGGTGGACGCCTGATAGAAGCGCGTCCTGTCCCCCAGCTTGAGCAGCCGGATCGCCTCCAGCAGCCGGAGCGTGCCGACTGCATCGGCATTGGCGGTATATTCCGGCGTCTCGAAGCTTACCGCGACATGGCTCTGCGCGGCGAGGTTGTAGATCTCGTCCGGCTGCGTCTCCTGCACCACCCGGATCAGGTTGGTGCTGTCGGTCATGTCGCCATAGTGGAGGATGAAGCGGGGCTCCTCGACATGCGGATCCTGGTAGAGATGCTCGATCCGCGACGTGTTGAAGGAGGAGGATCGCCGCTTGATCCCGTGCACGGTGTAGCCTTTGGACAGCAGCAGCTCGGACAGATAGGCGCCGTCCTGGCCGGTGATGCCGGTGATCAATGCGGTCTTGCCGGTGCTCACGGTTCGTTCTCCCCCTGAAAGATCGTCAGCGTCTGGTTGTCTGCTCCACGTCTCTTGTCCGTGCGTTCGGGCCGGTCGACGCGCAGGTCGCGCGCCACAGGTGAGATGCGGCCTGCCAGGCGCCGCGGTCGAACAGGGTCCGTACCGTCGCCGCGACGGCTTTGCAGTCGACGGGCATGCCGCCGGCGCGGGCCCGCTGCAGCACTGCGATCCGCCGGGCGAGTGGTGTGCCGGAGAGGGCGCCGGTGCTCGCGACAAATGCTTCCCGCCAGTTCGATGCAGCCAGGAGGTGCGTCGCCAGTGCCGAACGGCCAGCGGGCGAGGCTTCCAACTGCAAGAGCGCCGCATGGATGGCCGCGCTGCGCTGCCCGGTACGCAGCAGCGCGTCGAGCCGCTCGGCCGCAAGCGCGTAGTCCTGCGCTTCCAGGCCGACACCCAGCCAATAGAGCTGCGCGGCCGGATTGCGCCATCCGAGCCGCGCGCTGACCGCAAAGGCATCGTGCGCAGCTAGCGGATCGCCCGACTTCAGGTCCACCGCACCCAGCAAGGCGCTCGCGCCAGCGTTCATCGGGCTGGCGGCGACCGCGGCTGCCGCGCGAGCGCGCGCCGCCATCGGATCGGCCGAGACGAACGCCTCCCGCGCCGCCCGGATTGAGGCACCGGACGCGAGACGTGCTGGCAGCAGGCCGAGCGGCACGCCCATACGGTCGGCGGCACTGGCGAGGCACGCAAGCGCTAGCGGCACGGGGCCTACGATCGTCAGGATCGCACGCGCGCTCATTCGGCCGCCTGCCGGAGCGTGTCGGGCTCGCCATAGTTGTAGTAGCCGCTGCGGTAGTAGCGTTGGCCGGCGCCAGCCTTCCGCAGGTCGAACTTGGTGAGCACCACGCCCAGTATGGCGGCGCGTTCGGCGCGCAGCCGGCGCAGCGCCGCCTTGGTGGCGCCCCTGCCGCGACGCCCTGCCTCGACCACGAACACCGTCGCCTCCGCCTGCGCGGCGAGCGTCGGCGCATCCGCGAGGCCGAGCACCGGCGGCGCATCGAGCACGATCGCCTCGAACCGCTCCACCAGCGTAGCCATCATCTCCGCCATGCTCGCGCTGCCAAGGAGCTCCGCAGGGTTCGGCGCCGCCGGACCCGCCGTCAGGACAGCGAAACCGAGCGCCTGCGCGTGCTGCAACGCGCTTTCCAGCCGTGCCTCGCGGGCGAGCACGTCGCTCACTCCGCAGCCGTTCGGAAGGTCGAGCATCCGGTGGAGCGACGGCCGGCGAAGATCGAGGTCGACCAGCACGACCCGCTTGCCGAGGCGCGCGAGGCCGGCGGCGATCGCATAGCTCGAGGTCGACTTGCCTTCGCCCGGCTGGCTGCTCGTCACCAGGAGCGTACGCGGTAGCCCGTGCGGGCTGGCATGCAGCAGCGCGCTGCGCAGCGCATTATACGCCTCGCCGGCGGGGGACCGTGGCCGCGCCGCCTCGGCCGCGATGTCCTGGACCAGCGGAATGGCTCCCAGCAGGGGGAGGCCCAGCTTGCCCTCGACCTCATCAGGTGCCCGCACCGCGTCGTCGAACTGCTCGCGCACCAGCACCGCCGCGCCTGCCAGGATCAGGCCGAGTGCCAGCGCGGCGACCAGGTTGAGCGCCAGTTTCGGTGAAGAGGGGGCAAGCGGCGGCTCGGCCACATCGACGATCGACAGGTTGTTCGCGTTGATCCCCGCTGCGGCGCTCAGCTCCTTGTAGCGCTGGAGCAGCCCGTCATAGAGGGTGCGATTGGTGTCCGCCTCCCGTGCCAGGATGGCGTAGCGCACGCTGCGGTCCTGCTCGGCAAGCGTAGCTCCCTTCAGCGCGTCCACCTGCTCCGCCAGCGCGCGTTCGCGGCCCAGCGCATCGCGATACTGGTCGTGGATCGAGCTGCGGATGGCCGTCGCAAGGGTGGAGACCTGCCGGTCCAGCTCCGCCTGCTGGGCCTCCAGCTGGCGCACGCCGGGATGCCCGCTCAGGTGGCGTGCGCGTTCACGCTGCAGCTCGGCGGCGCCGGCTGCGCGCTGCTCCAGCAGTCGTTCGACGGCCTGATTGCCGAGTACCTCCGGTATGTTGAGGACGGGCACCTGCGCGATCGAGCGCCACTTCTGTTCGGCTTCGATGCGGGCGGCGCGGGCGTCATTGGCGGCGGCGTTCAGCTGTACGAGGCTGGCCGCGGTGACCGAGCCCGGCATGCCGGAGGGCGATCCTTCATCGGCGTCCGCGGTTCGGATGAGCCGGGCCGCTCGCGCATAACGGGTCAGGGCGCGCTCCGATTCCTCCAGCCGCAGCTTTGCGGCCGCCAGCTGGCGCGACAGGAATTCGCGCGCATATGCGGAGCTGTCGAACTTCCGCTGAAGGTTCGCCTCGATGAACTCGCCAGCGTAGGCGTTGGCGACGCGTGCGGCGATCTCCGCGTCGGTGCTCTCGAACGCGAGCCTGGCGACGCGGGAGTTGCGCGGCAGTTCGACGGCGAGATGCTCCTGGAGCAGCCGCAGGGTCGCTTCCCGGCTGCGGGCGGTTCCGGCTGCGGTCGGCGCCTCCTGCGGCAGCGGTGCCTCCATCGCACGAAAGAAGGCGGCATCACCGAACAGCTTCAGCCGCTCCGCCACCCGGATCGCGAGCGCCCGGCTCCGCAACACGTCCGCCTGGGTCTGAAGAAAGCGCTCCGCATCGGCATAGCCGGCCTGCGGCTGCACCTCGGTGCCTTCCAGCACGCGATCGGCTTCCTGGTCGATCTGGATGCTGGCGGTTGCGACATATCTGGGGCTGATCAACAGCGTCACGATCAGGCCGCCAAGCAGTGCCGTTGCCAGCGTCGCGGCGATGAGCAGGCGATTGCGGCCGAGCATCGCGAGCAGCGCCGTCAGGTCGAAGCGGAGGGTCGCGTCGGGCGCCGGTTCCGCGGCTCGGGGCAGGGGAGCGACGGGTACGGAGGCGAGGGACAAGGCCGGCGCTCCTAGAAGGTGCGGAACGCGCTGACGAGCGGCGCGGTGGTGAGGAAGTCGCGGAAGGCGCCTTTCACGGCGTCGAAGCCCACGACCACCACGTCGCCGCCGAGCAGCTCCGGATCGGGTGCCCGGCCGTTGCGGATCGCGGCTACGTCGAACACGGCGCCCGCGCGCCGGCCATCGATCGTACGGAACACCACCACTTCCTGCAGCCGTGCGACTCGCGTCGGACTTCGGGCGCGGGCCAGCGCCTCCAGCAGGGTCGGCGCACCCGTGATGTCGTAGACGCCGGGCATGGTGACGTTGCCCTCCACCGTCACCTGCTGCGAGACGGAGGCGGTGACCGTGACGGTGACCTGCGGGTCGACCAGATACTCGGTGCCGAGCCGCTCGGCGATCTCGCGGGAGAGCTGATGCGCCGTCTTGCCGCGGGCCTGCACGGTTCCGACCAGGGGCATCAGCAGGTTGCCGGACGCGTCGACCTGCACGTCGCGCTGCGACAGCTCCGGCTCCTGGAAAACGGTGATGGCGAGCACGTCGAGCGGGCCGATGCGGTATGCGGCGCGGGTGGTGCCGGACGCAGGCGGCGGGATCACTGCATAGGCAGCGGGCCCGTGCGGAAGCCCCGCGCGCGGCGACTGGCAGGCGGGAAGCAGCCCTGCGGCGAGCAGGACGATCGGACGCAGGCGCATCATGCGACCCCTCCGGATCGCGGCGGATGGGCGAGCATGCCGGCTGCGATTGCGGCGACGCAGGCGAGCGTCATCGCCCGCATTGGGTAATCGACGAAGGCGTGCAGCGCGAAGATGCCGAGTGTGGCGAGCGCAAACAGCAGCTGGGCACGGCGCTCTCGCTCAATGCCGGCGCGCAGCAGCGGCGCGGCGCGCCGAAGGATCGCGGCGACGGCCGCGAGCAGCAGCAGCGGGGCGGCGGCTCCGGCTTCCAGGGTGAACTCCAGATAATCGTTGTGCGCGCGATTGGCGGGGGAGGAGTCCACTGTCTCCAGCCGCTCGGCCGCGGCAAAGACCGGGACGAAACTGCCGAATCCAGAGCCGGCGGGCCAGCTCCGCGCGATCGCATGCAGCGTGTCGATTCGGAGATCGGCGCGATTGTCGGGCGCCAGCGCGAACCGTTGCCAGCTATGGCGCAGTGCCGGGCTGCCGCTGGCGAGCGCCAGCGCCGCGCCGCCGATCCCCAGTGTCGCAGCCGCCCAGCCGAACGCCCGCCGCCGGTCGAAGCGCCAGGGCCGCAGCGTCAGGGGCGCGAGCATCACCGGCACGAGAACCAGCATCATCCCGGCGCGCGAGCGGGTCAGCGCCACCGAGAGCAGCAGGAACAGCGCCAGCATCGACCAGGCGAGGCGCGCAGAGAGAGTGCGCAGCAGTTCCGGACGCGAGAAGGCCAATGCGAGCATCGCGACCAGCCCGGCGAGCAACAAGTCGGCAGCGGCGTTGCGATTGGCGAACAAGCCGCTGGCGTACGTGAAGCCGCGGCTGCCGTAGAAGCGGAGCCCTCCCGCACTTCCCCTCGCCACCTGCACCACGCCGACGATGGCCGAGAGCGTGGCGGCTGCGATCACCACCGCGAGCAGCCTGGTCCGCTCGGCAAGCGGAGCATGGATCACGAACGTGAGCACCACCAGCGGCGGGATCAGGGACAGCGCCGAGGCGAGGGTGCGGTCCGGGGTCATCGACAGCGGCATCCACTGCCCGGCCGCTCCGACGAGTTGGAGCGCGGCAAGCTCCGTCTCGCGTCCCGGAAGTCCCTGCCAGAGCTGGGGCGGCAGGGGCACGAGCTGCAGGAGCGCAACGCCCGGCAATGCCGCGGCGAGGATGATCGGCAGCCGATCGACACGGACTGGGGCCTCTGCGGGGAGGAGCGACCAGAGGATCGCAGCACCGATCGCGGCGAGCTCCACCGCCAATTCCGTACGGGGTGCCGGCGATCCGCCGCCCCCGATCAGCAGCCCGACCGTCACCAGTCCCAGGCACAATGCCGCCCGGACGTCCGGCAGGCCCGTCCTCCCGGCACGATCCGCGCGTGCCGCCGCATTCCACGTTGTTGCCGAGATCATGGACGCAACTCGCGCAAGCACGGTTCCGCTCCGGCCGGAGCGACCGCGACAGGAAGGGAGCGGGCGCCGGCGGTTGCCGGCGCGCCATGCGATGTGCGGATCGCGCCGGTTCGCGGCGCGATGCCGGCGATCAGCCTTCGCTGTCGGGTTGGCCCGAAGCCGCCATGGCGACGGTCACCGCGACTGCCGTGCCGATGCCCAGACCGAGGAAGAGCGGTAGCCCGATCAGGCGGTTGGCTTCGGCCATCCGCGCGACTGTGCGCCGGGGTGCCACCGATCGTTGCGCAGCCGCACGCATCCGTGGAAGCGAATCCTCAGACCTCTGGGCGGCCGCTGCGCTTGCGACGCTTCCGAGCGCCACCGCGATCAATATGGCTGCTTTCAGCACTCCCCCGCTTTTCGACATCCGATCCCCCGATTCTTTGTCTATAGTTAACACTATCGTAATCGGATCAGTTGGCAACATGTACCAACAAGAAAAACTGCCAGTAGAGCATTGATGGACTGCCCCAAGCCGGGTCAGCATACAGGAGGTTTGGTTTCCTCTTCTTTCCCGTCGTTGCATCCGGCCAAGTAAATCGGAGTTGTGGGTCGAAGACCCGGGACGCGCGAAAGAACCACATCCGGTGCCGCGGATTGCGCGTGGGTAGATGACGCGGCGCTCGGACGGCGCTATCGGCGCTTTCCATGAAACACGCGCTCCCCGTCACCCGTGAGGCCGACTTTGCGGCCTGGTACCAGTCCGTCATCACCGAGGCCGACCTCGCCGAGGAATCCGGCGTCCGCGGCTGCATGGTCATCCGGCCCTGGGGTTACGGTATTTGGGAACGCATCCAGCGGCTGCTCGACGACCAGATCAAGGCGACGGGGCACGAGAACTGCTACTTCCCGCTGTTCATCCCGCTGAGCTACTTCGAGAAGGAAGCCGAGCACGTCGAGGGCTTCGCCAAGGAGATGGCGGTCGTTACTCACCACCGGCTGGTGGCGGACGGCAAGGGCGGGCTGGTGCCGGACCCGGAGGCGAAGCTGGAAGAGCCGCTGGTGGTTCGCCCGACCTCGGAGACGGTGATCGGCACCGCCTTTTCGCGCTGGGTGCAGTCGTGGCGCGACCTGCCGGTGCTCATCAACCAATGGGCGAACGTCGTGCGCTGGGAAATGCGCACCCGCATGTTCCTGCGCACCAGCGAGTTCCTGTGGCAGGAGGGCCATACCGCCCACGCAACCGCCGACGAGGCGCGCGAGGAGACGCTCAAGATCCTGGAGCTCTACCGCCGCTTTTCCGAGGATTGCCTGGCCGTCCATGTGATCGCGGGCGAGAAGCCGGAGAACGAGCGCTTCCCGGGCGCGGTCGCCACCTACAGCATCGAGGCGATGATGCAGGACGGCAAGGCGCTGCAGGCCGGCACCTCGCACTTCCTGGGCACCAACTTCGCCAAGGCGCAGAACATCCGCTTCCAGAACGCGAGCGGCGAGTTGGAGCTGGCGAACACCACCAGCTGGGGCGTGTCGACCCGCATGATCGGCGGCGTCATCATGGTGCACGGCGACGACGACGGGCTGCGCGTGCCGCCCAAGATCGCGCCGTGGCAGGTGGTGATCGTGCCGATGCTGCGCGACAAGCCCGAGGACGAGGAGGTCGTCGCCTATTGCCGCGACCTGCAGGCGGCTCTTGCCGGCCAGAGCGCGCTGGGCGAGCCCGTGCGCGCGCTGCTCGACCTGAAGCCCGCCAAGGCCGCGAACAAGCGCTGGGGCTGGGTCAAGAAGGGCGCGCCGATCATCGTCGAGGTCGGCCCGCGCGATGCGGCGGGCGGCAACGTCTCGGTGCTGCGCCGCGACCGGCTGTACCGCGAGGACGGCAAGCTCGACAGCGCGATCCTGCCGCGCGACGGCTTCGTCGGCGACGTCGGCGCAACGCTGGAGGCGATCCAGACCGCCCTGCACGACCAGTCGATCGAGAAGCTGCGCGCCCGCATCACGCCGGTGGACGGCTGGGCCGGCGTCGAAGCGCATTTTGCGGAAGGCGTCGTGAACCCCGGCTGGGTGGACGTGCGCTGGGTGCGCCCGACCGGCGCCGAGCTCGATCAGGTGGTCGAGCGGCTGAAGGCGCTGAAGCTCACCATCCGCAACGCGCCCACGGCGCAGACCGGCCATGACGAAGGCCCTTGCGTCTTCACGGGGCGTCCGTCGGTCGAGCGGATCCTGATCGGCCGCGCCTATTGAGCGATCAAAGGTGAGGGGGACTTCCCCTCACCAAAGCCGTGTTCCCGCCTGCGCGGGAGCACGACAGGGTAGCGGCCACACGGAGCGGGAGCCTCCCGCTCCATGCCCTCAACGGTGGTCGTCCGAGGTGTGGCCGGTGTCGCGGCGGCGCCACAGGAACAGGAAGGCCGCCGCGACGACCAGAACGATGAACACGACGATCATTTGATTGGTGGGCATCTACGCACCTCTTCTGAAGCCCCCGCTTCGCGAGCAGGCTAGGTGCCCAGGAGTTAACGGGCGGTAAGTTCAGCGACGGTCACGCAGTCCATTGGCCTTGCGGCCCCGGACGCCTATCTTTGCCCCACATGGCAAAGAAACAAATCGCCCCCGGCCTTCCGACGCGCGAGCAGATCCTCGACTTCATCACCACGTCGGACACGCCGGCCGGCAAGCGCGAGATCGCGCGCGCCTTCGGCCTTTCGGCCCAGCAGAAGATCACGCTCAAGGCGCTTTTGAAGGACATGGCCGACGAGGGGCTGATCGACAGCGCCCCCGGTCGTGCCTTCCACAAGATGGGGGGCCTTCCGAAGGTCACGGTGCTGCGCGTGGCCGATGTCGACGACGGCGGCAGCGTCTGGGCCGTGCCCGAGCGCTGGGAAGCGGAGACGCCCCCGCCGCGGCTGCGCATCCGGGAGAAGGGCAAGCGCTCGGCGCTCGGCGTCGGCGACCGCGTGCTCGCACGCACCGAGGAGGCGGGCTCCGGCTGGATCGCGCATCCGATGAAGACGCTCGCGCGCGGCGAGGAACTGATGCTGGGTGTCCTTCACGAAGAGGGCGGCAAGCTGTGGCTCCAGGGCGTGGAAAAGAAAGAGCGCCGCGACTTCATGGTCTCGGATGCCGGGGGCGCAAGTCCGGGCGACCTGGTTCTCGCTGAGAAGGCGGGGCGTCCACCGCGGATCACCGCGCGCGTGACCCAGCGGCTGGGCGATCCGTTCGAGGCACGCAGCTTTTCGTTGATCGCGATCCACAAGCACTCGATTCCCGACGTGTTCGGCGCCGAGGTGATCGAGGAGGCGGAGCGCATCGCCCAGGCGCCGCTGGGCGACGACCGTGAGGACCTGCGCGACCTGCCGATCGTCGCCATCGACCCCGCCGACGCGCGCGACCATGACGACGCCGTCTGGGCCGCGCCCGATGACGATCCGTCGAACCCGGACGGCTGGAAGGCGATCGTCGCGATTGCCGACGTGAGTTTCTACGTGCGCCCGGGCGGCGCGCTCGACCGCGAGGCGCGCAAGCGCGGTAACAGCGTCTATTTCCCTGATCGCGTCGTGCCGATGCTGCCGGAGACGCTGTCGGCCGACGTCTGTTCGTTGAAGGAGGGCGTGGATCGCGCCGCGCTCGCCTGCCACCTGCAGGTCGCAAAGGACGGCAAGCTCAAGGGCTGGCGCTTCACCCGGGCGGTGATCCGCGTCGCGGCAAATATCGCCTACGAGGACGCGCAGGCGGCGATCGACGGCACCGGTGACAAGGTGGCGCCGGAGCTGGTCGACACCGCGCTTCGCCCGCTCTGGGACTGCTGGCGCGCGCTCTACAAGGCGCGCGAAGCCCGCGAACCGCTCGACCTCGACCTGCCCGAGCGGCGGATCGTGCTCGACGAGAAGGGACGCATCCTCTCGGTCGCGCCGCGCGAGCGGCTCGACGCGCACAAGCTGATCGAGGACTACATGATCGCGGCCAACGTCGCCGCCGCCAAGGCGCTGGAGGCGAAGAAGGCGCCGGTCATGTACCGCATCCACGAGCCGCCGAGCCGCGAGAAGCTGGTCGCGCTCAAGGACTATCTCGAGACCTTCGACATCCCCTTCGCGCTGGGGCAGGTGGTGAAACCTGCCACCTTCAACCGCATCCTCGACAAGGTGGGGGAGGCGGCGTTCCGCCCGCAGGTGATGGAGCAGGTGCTGCGCTCGCAGACCCAGGCTTATTACGGGCCGGCGAACCACGGCCACTTCGGCCTGTCGCTTGGCAGCTATGCCCACTTCACCTCGCCGATCCGCCGTTATGCCGACCTGGTGGTGCATCGTGGTCTGGTCGCGGCGTACAAGCTGGGGCCGGGCGGCGTCGCCGAGGACATGGCGACGATGGAGCGCACCGGCGAAGTTATCAGCGCGCTCGAACGCCGCGCGATGGAGGCAGAGCGCGAGACGGTGGATCGCTACGTCGCGGCCTATCTGTCCGAGCATGTCGGCAGCGTCATGGAGGCGCGCATCACCGGCGTGCAGAGCTTCGGCTTCTTCGCGACGGTGGACGGCATCGGCGGCGACGGGCTGGTCCCCGCCCGCGACCTCGGCCGCGAGTATTTCCGCTACGACGAGAAGGGCCAGCGGCTGGTCGGCGACCACAGCGGTGAGGAATTCACCCTCGGCCAGCGCCTGCCGCTCCGCCTGGTGGAGGCGAACCCGGTGTCCGGCGCGCTGCGCTTCGAGCTGGTCGACGGCAAGGGATCGGCGGGCGGAGCGCCTGACGGCGGCGGTCGCGGCGATCGAGAGCCGGGCCGCCGACCGCCGAGGGTGCTGAAGCGCCGCGGACGCCCGGGCAACATCCGCCACCAGGGACGCAAGCGCTAGCCTCTTGCCCGCGACCCCGCTTCCCGCCACACCCGGTGGCGGGGACATGGGGAATAATGATGAAGCGGATGCTGGTAGCGGTGGCCGTACTGATGGCGTCGACGGCCGCCGCCGAGGAGCCTGCGCGCGCGCCCGACGCCGTGCGACAGCTGGAGGGCTGCTGGCAGGGCAGGGGCGAGGTGATGGGCAAGCCGGTGACCATCGCCGTCGAGGCTCGGCCGGTGGCGCTCGGCGCGATCCTGGCTCTCGATGCGAGCAGCGTCGCGATCGCCGATCCTTCGGACCGCTATGCCGCGCATCTGGTGTTCGGCGGCGGCAAAGGGGCTGGCGAGGTGATCGGTTTCTGGTCCGACAGCTTCGGCGGCAGCATGACGGCGACCGGCACGGGCTCAGTCCAGCCCGCCGGCTTCGACATCAGCTACCCCTATCCCGACGCGGAATTCGTCAACCGCTGGCGCCCGGCCGGCGAGCAACTCGGATGGACCATCATCGCGCGCGACGCGAAGAGCGGCGAGCAGCCGTTTGCGAGCTACGCGCTACGCCGCGTCCGCTGCGCGCCCGCCAAGCCCCCGCAATAGGTCGCTAGCCGTACGGCCTTGGACAGCCCTGGCGCCCCTGCCGCCGAGACGGCAGGGGCCGGGTCTCCTGTGCCGTTAGCGGGTGCCGCGCGACCGACGAGCCTGCTCCAGCGCGTCCTGGTTAGCCCTGTCGATCTCCGTCCATTCGGCCCTGGTGTGGCAGACGCGTTTCCCCGCCAGGATGCTGCCGGTGACCTGCATTCGCCGGCAGACCTTCTTCTCGGAAGCCTCCGCTCCCCCCTGGTCTACCGCCGCGCCTTTGTCGGTCCCCTGCGCGAGCGCCGTGCCTGCGCTCAGCGCGCCAAGCAGAACCGCAAGAATCATCGTCCGCATCATACCCTCCTGAAAGTCCCGAGCGAAAGGTAACGCGGTGACCCGGTAGAGGAAGCGCTATTCGCTTCTACGGTACTAGTGGGTCCTTCAGACGGCCTGGTTGAACTGCAACGCCGCGAGGCGCGCGTAGAGGCCGCCGCGGGCGATCAGCTCGCCATGGGTCCCGCTCTCGACGATGCGTCCCTCGTCCATCACGATGATGCGGCCGGCCGCCCGCACGGTGGCGAGGCGGTGGGCGATCACCAGCGTGGTGCGACCGGCCATCAGTCGCTCCAGCGCGTCCTGCACCAGACGTTCGCTCTCTGCGTCCAGCGCGGAGGTGGCTTCGTCCAGCAGCAGGATCGGGCTGTCGCGCAGCAGCGCGCGGGCGATCGCGATCCGCTGGCGCTGGCCGCCCGATAGGCGTGCTCCGCCTTCGCCCAGGAAGGTGTCGAGCCCTTCCGGCAGCGCGCGGAGGAACTCGCTCGCATTGGCGGCATCCGCCGCTGCCCAGATCGCCTCGTCGCTCGCGTCCCAGCGGCCGTAGCGCAGATTGTCGCGCGCCGAGGCACCGAAGATCACCGTCTCCTGCGGCACCATGGCGATGCGCGCGCGCACCTCTGCCGGATCGGCATCGCGCACGTTCACCCCGTCCACCGACACCGTGCCGCTCGCCGGATCGTAGAAGCGCTGGAGCAGCTGGAACAGCGTCGACTTGCCGGCACCGGACGGGCCGACCACCGCCACCGTCTCCCCGGGCGCGACCTCGAGCGAGAAGTCAGTGAGCGCCGCCACGTCCGGGCGGGTGGGGTAGCGGAACGCGACGTTCGCGAACGCCAGCGCGCCCTGCGGCGGCTGCGGCAGCGCCACGGGATTGGCCGGGGCACGGATCTCGGGCTCCTGGGCGAGCAGCTCGGCGAGACGGCCGGCGGCGCCCGAAGCGCGCAGCAGGTCGCCGTAGACCTCCGTCAGCGCGCCGAACGAACCGGTCACCAGCGCCGCGGTGATGACGAAGGCGGTCAGCGCGCCGCCGGTCGTGCGGCCCGAGGCGACGTCGCTGACGGCATCCCACAGGATCAGCGTGATCGCACCAAACAACAGCCCGATCACCATCGCGGTCATGATCGCTCGGGTGCCGAAGCGGCGGCGCGCCACGCCGAAGCCCGCCTCCACCGCCGACTGGAAGCGCTCCGCCTCGCGCTTCTCCTGCCCGAACGCCTGCACGATCTTCATCGCGCCCAGCGTCTCCGACGCGATGGCGCCGATATCGGCGATGCGGTCCTGGCTGGAGCGCGACAGCTTGCGCACCCGCGAGCCCATCCAGATGATCGGCGTCACCACCAGCGGGATGCCGATGATGAGGTAGGCGGCCAACTTGGGTGCCAGCGCGAACAGGTAGATCACGCCGCCGATACCGATCAGCAGGTTGCGCAGCGCCGTCGAGACGGTGGTGCCGACGATCTGCTCGACGATGGCGGTGTCGGCGGTCAGGCGCGACGCGATCTCGGACGGGCGGTTCTCCTCGAACCAGCGCGGCGGCATGCGCAGCAGGTTGCGATGCACGGCCGCGCGCATATCGGCGACGGTCCGCTCGCCCAGCCACGACACGAAGTAGAAGCGGCCGGCAGTCGCGAATGCCAGCGCAACGACGACGAACAGCAGCCCTTCGAAATAGCCGCCGATCTGCGACGGATCGGCCCCGGCGGCAAAACCGTTGTCGACCACCTTCTGGAAGGTGCGCGGGATCCACAGCGTCGCCATTGCCGCGATCAGCAGCGACACCAGCGCCGCGGCAAGCTGCAGCTTGTAGCGGATGGTGAAGCTCCACACGAGCTTGAGGGCGGGCAACATGCGCGTGGTCGGTTCGGCCGATGCGGCGCGCTGCGAGGAACGGAGTGCCATGCCGCCCGACTAGCGCGAACCGCCGCCGGGCGAAACCTCTGCGCGACGGCGTGCGTTCTGGTAGACGAGTGCCCGATGATTGCAGCCGCTTCGAAGTGGCTTATATCGTGGAACAAAGTGCCGTCCTGCGCGGGCGCGCTGGCGAAGGACGGTTTCTTGATGTTGTACGACGCTTACGAATTCCAACGATCGATGCTGGCCGGTGCCAGCGCCATGGCGAACTTCGGCGCGGGCCTGCTCCAGAACCCGGCGAACCCGTTTTCCTATTTCGGCGGCGGCCCGGTGCTTGCGTCTGCTTTGGAAGTCTTCGCGCATGCGGCTGCCCCGCGCGGCAAGCCGGCCTTCGGCATCACCCAGACGGTGGTCGACGGCCGCGAAGTCGCGGTCCGTGAAGAGATCGTGCTGCGCAAGGCCTTCGGCCAGCTCAAGCATTTCGTGCGCGAGGGCGTGACCGGCGGGCCCAAGCTGCTGATCGTCGCGCCCATGTCGGGCCATTACGCGACGCTGCTGCGCGACACGGTGCGGCGGATGCTGGTCTCGGCCGACGTCTACATCACCGACTGGCGCGATGCGAAGCTGGTGCCGCTGTCGGACGGCCGCTTCGACCTCGACGATTACATCGACTACCTGACCGACTTTCTGGCTGCGATTGGAGCCGAAGGCGATCCCCGCGCGCATGTGCTGGCGGTGTGCCAGCCGTCGGTTCCCGCCTATGCCGCGACCGCGGCGATGGGCCGCGATCGCCACCCGAACCGCCCCTATACGCTCAGCATGATGGGCGGCCCGATCGACACGCGCGAGGCGCCGACGGCGGTCAACACGCTCGCCACGGAGCGCCCGCACGCCTGGTTCGAACAGAATGTCATCGCGACCGTGCCGATGACCTATCCGGGCGCCGGCCGCCGGGTGTACCCGGGCTTTCTCCAGCTCGCCGGCTTCATGAGCATGAACCTCGGCAACCACATGATTTCCCACTGGGAGATGTTCAAGCATCTGGTCGAGGGCGACGGCGACAGCGCGTCCGCGACCAAGGACTTCTACGACGAGTATCGCTCGGTCTGCGACATGACCGCGGAGTTCTACCTCCAGACGATCGAGCTGGTGTTCCAGACCCACGCGCTGCCGAACGGCACGATGACGCATCGCGGCCGGCCGGTAGATCCGGCGTCGATCACCGACACCGCGCTGCTGGCGATCGAAGGGGAGCGCGACGACATCTCCGGCGTCGGGCAGACGCGGGCGGCGCTCACGCTCGCCAAGGCGCTTCCCGAGGAGATGAAGCAGTATCACCTTGCCGAGGGTGTCGGCCACTACGGCATTTTCCACGGCTCGAAGTGGCGCAACCGCATCGCGCCGGTGCTGGAGGGCTGGATCGCGCAGCACGGCGGCTGAAGCCGCCGCGAGCTTTCAGTCCCAGGCAGTTCTGGCCCAGTGCCACGCCGTCCAGGCGAGCACCGCCCACAGCATCACCACCATCGCCAGCCCGGCCCATGAGACCGGGCGGCGAGAGGCCGCCTCTGCCGCGGCGCGGTGTTCGACCAGCAGCGACGCCGGCACCATCCGCGCGATCAGCCAGAGACCTGCAGGGATCAGCAGCGCGTCGTCGATCAGCCCCAGCACCGGCACGAAGTCCGGCACCAGGTCGATCGGCGACAGCGCATAGGCCGCGATCACCAGCCCCAGCAGCCGTGCGGGCAGGGGCGTGCGGGGGTCGCGCACCGCCAGCCACACGGCGTGCGCTTCCACCCGCACGCGGTGGGCGAGCGAGGGCCCGACGAAACGCCGGGCGCGCAAGCTAGAGCGTAACCCGGGTGTGGCTTCCGGCTTCCTCGTCATAGATGGTGTTGCCCGTCAGCATCTTGAGCTTGCCCGTGATGCTGTGATCGGTTTCCCAGATCTCGGCATCGGCCAGGTCGAAGCGCAGCATCAGCAGGTTCGGATCCTGGCGCCCGCCTTCGTACCAGGCCTCGACCTGCTTGTTCCAATAACGGTCGATCACCGCCGGGTCGCTCTCGGTGCTCAGCGTGCCGCGCAGCGACGCATAGAGGTCGTGGTTCTTGGACACGAACTGGACGGTCGCGGGGCCGCCTGCGGCTGCGCGATTGTCCTTCTTGGTGTAGAACCAGAACTCGCTGTCGGCGTCCTCGTCCAGCACCGCGTACATCGGCTCGAAGTGCTCGCGGTCGGTGGTGGTGCCCAGCATCACATAAGGGCTGGCGGCCATCGCCTTCCACATCTGCTCGCGGATTTCCTTCGGGCTCTTGTCCGGCATCATTGTCCTCCTTGAATGGCTCAGGGAGGACAACGACCAGGGGCGCGGCGGTTTCCACGCCGTTCCGCATCACGCAGGGTTATGCTTGGCCAGGAAGCTCTCCAGCGCCTTCAGGAACTCCAGCCGGTCCTGCTCGCGGGAGAAATGATGGTCGGCGAGCGGCTGCTCGATATAGTCGACGGGCTTGCCCGCCCGCTTCAGCCGCTGGACCAGGGTCCGCGACTGCCGCACTGGTACCACCCGGTCCTTGACGCCGTGTACCACCAGCAGCGGCGTGCCGAAGCCCGCCGGATTGTTGATCGGCGATACCGCCGCCAAGTCTGGCGCCTGCCGCTTCAGCCAGTCGCGCCGAGCGCCCGAATAGAGGAAGCGGCTGTTGTAGCGGCGCATCGCATTGAGGTCGGAGACGCCGGCAAAGGAAACGGCACAGCGATAAAGCGTCGGATCGCGCTCGGCGGCGCGAAAGGCCGCGTAGCCGCCATAGGAGGCGCCCACCATGCACACCCGCTTCGGATCGGCGATACCCTGCTTGGCGAGCGCGGACACCGCATCGTTCAGGTCGTCCTGCATCGCCAGGCCCCATTGGCCCTCGCCCTTTTCGGTGAAGGGCGTGCCGTAGCCGGACGAGCCGCGGTAGTTGGGCTGGATCACCGCATAGCCGCGATCGGCGAGGAACTGCGTCCACCAGTCCCATTCCTCGGTGTCGCGTGCGAAGGGGCCGCCATGGGGCAGGACGATCAGCGGCAGGTCGCGGTCCGCGCCCTTGGGCGTCGTGAGCACCGCCGCGATCTCGAGGCCGTCGCGCGCCTTGTAGCGGATCGTGCGAACCGGATGCAGCCGCTTCATCCCGATCTTGGGGTTGGTGAAGCCAAGGTCGGTGAGTGTGTCCGTCGCCTTGTCGTAGAGGAAATAGGCGCCCGGGGAGTCGGACCCGCTTGCCAGCAGGATCACGCGCGACTGGTCGCGGCTGAACGAGACCAGCCGGACCTGCGCGCCGCGGATTCGTTCTCCCAGCTGCTTGGCCAGCTTGGCGATCTCCGGATCCATCCAGTGCTGCTGCGGCCGGTCTGTGCGGATGCCGACGCCCAGCACTCTCGATTCGCCGCTGTCGGAGATCACACCACCCAGGTCGAAGCCCTCGGTCGCCATCAATTGCTTGCCGCGGGTCATCGTTTCCAGGTCCAGCTCGTAGAGCGCGCTGAACCCCTTTTCGTCGTCGGCGATCGTCACCGCCCCGCCGGTGTCGCCCAGGAACAGCGCCGGGACCGTTAGGGAGCCGTCGTCGTCGCGGTCCACCGTCCGGAAGCGGCCCCGGTCACCCGCACGGTACAGCAGCCGCCGGCGGCGCCCGTCGTCCGATCGGCCGATGCCCATGCGCACCGCGCCCTTGCCGTCAGCGTACCAGGCCATCACGCCCGGCTGGCCCTCCATCACACGGGTGCGCTTGCCCGTGGCCAGGTCGAACAGGTCGACCCGCGGCCAAAAGCCGGGATCGTTGCTGTAGATCGACGTCTGATAGCCCAGCAGCACCCGAGCCGTACCGTCGTTGGCAGCCCAGAGGATGTCATCGCCGTTCTGTGCCGCGCTGTCCTTTGCCAGGACCTGCACCTTCTGGCCATCGGCGCCCACCGCGACCGCGCGGGTGACGTACCAATCCTCGTCTCCGACCGGACTGGTTCGACCGATGCCGATCACCAGCCAGTCGTCATTGACCCAGCGCCACCAGTTCAGGTCTGCCTCGCCCAGGCCCGCGTATCGCGGCGGCCCGCCGTCGACGGGGATGATGGCGAGGTACAGCGTGCCGTTGAGCGCCACGCGCGCTGCATAGGTCTTCCCGTTCGGGGAGAGCTCGGGCGATTGCAGCATCGGCAGGGCGGCGAAATCCTCGATCGGCCTCGGCCCGCGCTTCGCGGCGACCTTAGTCTCTGCCGGTCCGGCCGAGCCGGCCGGCGGCAGCGGCTGTCCTCCCGCCGCTAGCGCCGCGCTCGCGAGTGCCAGCAGGCCCACACCGGTCGCGGCTCGACCGGCTGCCCAACGTCCCTTGATCATCATTCCCCCCCTCAGCCGGGGCCCCCGCGCCGGACCCGCCATGCTGGCCAAGCACTCGGCACAAGGCAACCCCCGCGCGCGCACGTCGCCACCGGAGGGATGAAGAATGACGAAGGCCGCACGATGTGCCGTGCGGCGGGGAAGGGTCAGGCGGCCTTGCGCTCCGTCGCCTCCGCCAGGATCTCCTCTTCGACTTCCGCCTCGAGGAAAGCGATCAGGCCGCGTTCGAAGCGGCTCAGATAGCGTTTCGCCCGCGGCAGTCGCAGCGTTTCCCGAAACTCGGCCTGGCCGTGTTTCACCAAATCGATCAGACGCGGGTGGACATAGGATTTGCGGGCGATCGCCGGCGTGTTGCCGAGCGCCTCCACCACCGGTTCGAGCATCGTCTTGAGGCTGATGTCGTGCGTTGCCGTCGCCAGTGCCTCGAACGCCAGGACGCTCGCGCCCCAGGTGCGGAAGTGTTTGGCGGTGTAGTCGGCGCCCATCGCCTCGCGGATGTAGCAGTTGACGTCGGTGGAGGTGACGGGATGCGTCTCCCCCGCGGAGTCGACCCAGCGGAACAGGTGCTGTCCCGGCAGGTCCTGGCACCGCTTCACGAAGCGGATAAGCGAGCCGTCGGTGACGGTCAGCGTCCGCATCTTGCCCGACTTGGCGCGGTATTGCAGCTTCAGCCGATCGCCCTTCAGCGTCGCGTGCCGCTTGCGCAGCGTGGTCGCCCCGAAGCTCTTGTTCTCCTTCGCATAACCCTCGTTGCCGACGCGTACGCGGCCCAGGTCGAGCAGCCGGACGACCGCCGCGACCGCGCGATCCTTGTCCAACGTGCGGTGGCGAAGGTCCGCTTCGACCTTGGCGCGAAGCTTGGGCAGCAAATGGCCGAACTGGGCGCAGCGGTCGTACTTCTCCGCCTCGCGCGCTTCGCGAAAGGCGGTGTGGTAGCGATATTGCTTGCGGCCCCGTTCGTCCCAGCCGATCGCCTGGATATGGCCGAACGGGTCGGGCGAGAACCACGCGTCGCGATAGGCGGGGGGCAGGCCGATCGCGTTCAGCCGGTCGATCTCGTCGCGATCGGTGATGCGGGTCCCGTCCGTCCCGAAATACCCCCAACCGTGACGCATCTTGCGGCGGGTGATACCCGGCTGCGCATGGTCGATGAACTGGATTTCCCCGCCTGTCATTGGATCCTCTCGATTGTCGCTCCCAATGCGCCGCTCGTCGCTTCGTTCCGGAACCGCGGGGAGTGCGGCTTGTTCGACCTTGGCGTTCCCCAACAGGATAGGAGAATTCCAATGGCAGACCTTGGCGATGCGCGCGTGCTGATCCTGGCGGCCGACGGATTCGAGGAATCCGAGCTGTTCGAGCCGCGGCAGGCACTGCTCGACGCGGGTGCGACCGTCACCCTGGCCTCGATCAAGACCGACGCCATCCAGGGAGTGGTGCACGACACCGAGAAGGGAAAGACGATCACGCCCGACCTCAAGCTGGAGGACGTGGACGTCGACGATTACGACGCGCTGCTCCTGCCGGGCGGCGTCGCCAACCCGGACAAGATGCGGCTGCAGGAGCGTGCGGTCGAGATCGTCGGCGAGTTCATGGACGAGGGCAAGATCGTGGCGGCGATCTGCCACGCGCCCTGGCTGCTGGTAGAGGCCGACGTGGTCGACGGCCGCCGCGTCACCAGCTGGCCCTCCGTCCGCACCGACCTGGAAAACGCCGGCGCCGACGTGGTGGATGAACAGGTGGTCGTCGACGATAACCTCATCACCAGCCGCAAGCCGGACGACATCCCAGCGTTCAACCGCGCCCTGATCGAGGCGCTGGAGAACGACCTCGCCGAAGACGAGGACGACGACGAGGTGGACGCGGAGGCAGGCTCCGGCGACGATTGAGCGTTGCGGGCGGCCGGCTCGCCCGGCCGCCCGTTTCTGCTATGACGGTGCTGGCGGCGCGGGGCCGCTCCAGCTCGAGGATCGCCCATGCGCTTGTCCGCCGTCATCACCGCTGTCCTGCCCCTGTTGGTCGGAGCCGCCAGCGGCCCGCTCGCAGCCCAGTCCGGCGGTCCGTTCACGGTTGCGGAGACCGGCCGCAGCTACGCGCGCCTCCAGGATGCGGTGGGTGCGATCGGCGCCGGCACGGGCACCATCCGGATCGCGCCCGGCACCTACCGCCAGTGCGCGGTGCAGGAACAGGGGCGGATCGCCTATGTCGCCGCCGAACTCGGCAGGAGCGTGTTCGAGCGGGTCACGTGCGAGGACAAGGCGGCGCTGGTGCTACGCGGCGCCGGCGCGCGGGTCGACGGGCTGGTCTTCACCCATCTCCAGGTGGCCGATGGCAACGGCGCGGGCATCCGTATCGAGAAGGGCGATCTCGCCGTGGCGAACACCCGGTTCATCGACAACCAGTCCGGCATCCTGTCCGCGAGCGATCCGACGGCCACGATCACCGTGGATCGCTCGACCTTTGCCGGCCTTGGCAAGGACCCGACCGGCAATGGCGCCCACGGCATCTACGTGGGCGGTTACGGCGCGCTGACGGTCACGCGGTCCCGCTTCGAACGCGGCACAGGCGGGCATTATCTCAAGAGCCGGGCCCCGCGCGTGACGATCGTCGACAACAGCTTCGATGACAGCGCGGGGGAGGGGACGAATTACATGATCGACCTGTCCAACGGCGCGACCGGGCGCATTGCGGGCAATAGCTTCGAGGTGGGCCCGAACAAGGACAATTACTCGACCATGATCACCGTCGCGCCCGAGGGGGCGGAGAACCCTTCGACGGGGCTGGTGGTCGAGAACAACCGCTCCTGGCTCACGCCCGCCTTCCGCTGGAAGACCACCTTCGTGGGCAATTGGTCCGGTGATCGCGTGACGCTGCGCAACAACCAGCTTGCCGAGCGGATCGCGCCCTACGCCGATCGCTAGCGATCACGTCGCCAGGCGCGACCCCAGCCAGCCGGCAAGATACTCCAGGCACGCGATCCGCCGCCACAGGCCGGAGTCGGTGATCCGTTCCATGTCGAAGTAGCGCTGCATCGCCGGGAACGCGGGGTCGATCACCCGGTGCATATAGTCGGGCGAGAGCAGCCCGCCGTGCTCGTCGCCCAGCGGCCGCAGCCGGCGCTGGACCGCATAGCTGTGCTGGCGCACCCAAGCCGGCCGGATGCGCGAGGACCATTCGTCGAACCGGTGGCGCAGGCTCGGCGGCCCGGCGAAGTCATGGCCGTAGGCGGAAGGATAGCCGGCGAGCACCGGGTCGATCGCCGCCAGCAGCCGGGCTTCGAACGCCCCGGCGTGCTTTGCGGCCATGGGCAGCGTCAGCGCGGCCGACACCAGCTGATGGTCCAGGAACGGCATCAGATAGGCGCCGTGCTGCGCCTCCAGGCTGATCTCGCGGCCGAACAGCGCCCGACAGCGCACGCGCGGATAGGCCTGCTCGGCATGGGTGCGGGACATGCTGGTCCGCGCGTCCGGCAGGTCTAGGGCGTCGGCGATCTTGTCTGCGATCCGGTCCAGGAACGCGCGCCCGTCGAACCCCGGCGTGGCGTCCCCGGGCGTGAAGCGCGCGAAGAAACTGCGGGCGATGGTCCTCGCGGTCAGCCGCCGGTCGGGCAGCAGGAAGAAGTCGCGATAAACTTCTCCACATCCGCCCGAGGCCGCGAGGTCGCCGTCCGCGTGCCGACGCAGTTGGGCTGCGGCATGGCCGCCGTTGTCGAAGATGTTGCCATAGGTCGGCAGCCCGTCGAACTGGTGGAAGTTCGCCTCCACCTGCGCCGGGAACGCCTCAGGCGTCATCGGCGCGGCCGATTTGTCGATCCAGTCGACTGCGAACCCCTCCGCCCGGCCGATTGCCTGCGCGATCCGAACGTCCGCGCTACCCTCCGGCCCATAGACATAGACCGATGGCGTGCTGCCGGCCGCGCGCAGCCCCGCGAACAGCAGCCGCGAATCGATCCCGCCGGAAAGCGGGCAGTGAATGCGGTCGCCATATGCAGCGACATAGGGCGCCACCGTCGCGCGCAGGCGCTCCGCATGCTCGGCCAGGCGATCGGGGGGGCGGGCCCGGCTTGGCGCATGGGGCAGCGGCTTCGCGGTCGCGTGGCGGGTCACCCCGTCGCGGGTGAGTTCCAGCACCCACTTCGGCCCCAGCGTCTTCAGTTCGGCAAACACCGTGTCGTCGCCGATCGGCACCACGTTGAACGCGTGTTCGTACACCCCCTGCGCATCGAAGCGGACGCTCGGCAGCGCCTGCAACGCGGCGAGCAGCGAGGTCGAGAAGATCCGGTTGTCCAGGTCGTGGAACAGCTGGAACGCCCCGAAAAAGTCGCCGAACAGGAAGGCGCGGCCGTTCTTGCGGACCAGCGCCACGAACTCGCCGCCGATCCGCGACCAGTCCAGCGCCGGCAACTGCGTCTCGCGCAGCAACGCGGCAAGTGCCGGCGCGCCGAGACGACCGTCGAACACCAGCGTTCCGGCGACCGCGACCAGGTCGTCGCCCGCGACCAGCAAGCCTCCGGCACCGCCGCTCGGCGGCTCGAAATGCAGCAGGGACCAGCCGGGAAAGCTGTGCCTTGTCGGGGCGGTCAGCCCGGCCCGTGCCCCCTGCGCCTGCGCCGCCGCGAACGCCTGCTCGCAGGAGGGGCCGCTGTCCGTACGTGCGAGAAACAGTCCCCCCATCGCTTCCCTATCCCTCCGCCGGCTGGAGTGGCGCCGCGCCGGGCCTCGGTCGCGCCTGCCGGATCGGACGCCACTGGCTCTCCGCACGCTTGCGCGCGAGATAGCCGTCGAGCCCCATCTGCGCGCCCAGCAGCATGAAGACGAAGGGATTGAACGCGATCGCCACGAACGCCGCGCCCAGCAGGTAGATGAGGTGCGCGTGCTGCAGCGCCGTCGCGAGCGGCGAGGCCCAGGCAAGCTCCGGCGGCGCCTGCGAATAGCGGCGGCGCAGCAGTTCCATCCGGAACAGCCCTCCCAGGTGGATCGCCAGCCACAGTGCCAGCCCGAAATAGCCCTGCTCGCCGAGCATCTCAAAATAGGCGCTGTGGTAGGCGCGCGCCTGATCGACCTCGAGCGCGCGCTCCACCGTCGCGTTGTTGCGGTCTCCGACGGTGGCGACCGTGTCGTAGCGGATGCGGTTCTGGCGATAGGCGTCGAACCCGCCGCCCATCGGGTGATCCCGCACATAGTCGATCGTCCACTGCCACACCGCCAGCCGGGTCGAGGCGGACGTGTCGGCCTGATAGCTGCGGATGGTCTCCATGCGCTCCGTGAAGGTGGAGGGAAGCAGCGGCACCGCGATCAGCGCTGCCGCTCCCAGTGCCGAAAGGTAGAGCACCCGCCGCTTCACCTCGCGCAGCATCAGCACCGCGAGCAGCCCGACGCACAGCAGGCCCGTCCGTGCCGAGGTGCCGACCGGGATCAGCAGGCATGCGAAGCTCAGCGCATAGCAATAGGTCCGCACCCGCCAATCCGGCGGAAAGATCGTCCCGTGCCGCGTGAACCACAGGATGATCGGAATGATCGCGATCGCGACGGTGGAGATGGTGCTGCTCTCGTAGAGGCCCGAATTGTTGGAGACCATGAGGTTCAGCTCACCATAGCCGCCGCCGGTCACCAGCGTCTTGATGGCGCCCACCACGATGATCGAGGCTGCCGACAGGAGCATGAACAGCAGCAACGCCTCGATCCTCAGGCGCGTGCGCAGGGTCAGCGGCAGGAAGATGGCGAAGGCCATCGCCTTCCACACCCAGTCCCATTTGTACCGGGCCTCCACCGGGAAGTCGGCGTGGACGGTGGTGTACCAGCACCAGCCGATCAGCATCATCAGCAGCACCTGCCGAGGCGCGATCCGCAGCCCGCGCTTGTCATCGGCGAGCAGCCATCCGCCCACCGCAAAGGCGGCCGCGATCGCGGAGATCGGCACCGAGTTCAGCAGCAGGTAGGTCAGCCGCTGCGGCGAGACGATGTCGATATAGGCATAGGCTAGCACGAACAGGAACGGCCGGCGAAAGCCGAAGGCGAACAGCGCTGCCAGGAAGCCGACAAATGCAAGATCACGCACCGAAGCGGTTCCTGCGCCGCGACTTAGCGGGCTCGGATGCGGGGGGCGTCTCCCGGTCCAGGTCCGGCCGCCGCAGCAGCAGCCATGCGGCCAGCAGCATCAACCCGTGCGAGAGACCAAGCGAGAAATTGTCGATCATCGTCCCGCTTTCTTACCTCTCGCCGGCCAGCGACTGCACAAGCACGGTTGACGCAGCGTTAAATGCTTTAGAGGCAGGACACCAGCCATGCGGATCCTGCACGTCCTTGATCATAGTCTGCCGCTGCACAGCGGCTATACCTTTCGCACGCGCGCGATCCTGAAGGCGCAGATCGCGCGCGGCTGGACCGTGGCGGGCGTGACGGGGGCACGGCAGGGCGGTCACGCCGCCCCCGAGGAGGACGTCGACGGGCTGCACTTCTTCCGCACCGATCCGCCCGAACCCGCCCGCGCGCCCCTGGGCGAACTGCGCGAGGTGGCGGCCCTCGCCCGGCGCGTCGAGCAGGCGGTCGACCGGTTCAAGCCGGACGTGCTGCACGCCCATTCGCCGGTGCTCGACGGGCTGGCGGCGCTGCTCGTGGCCCGCCGCCGCAAGCTGCCGCTCGTCTATGAGATCCGCGCCTTCTGGGAAGACGCCGCGGTCGGCAACGGTACCGGGCGTGAAGGCTCGTTCCGCTACCGGGCGATCCGCCGCCTCGAAACCTGGCTCGTGCGCCGCGCGAACGCGGTCGCCGTGATCTGCGAGGGACTGCAGCGCGACCTCGTCGCGCGCGGCATCGATCCCGCCCGCATCTTCGTGTCCCCCAACGGCGTGGACATGGCGCTGTTCGGCGACCCGCCGCCGCCGGACGCGGCGCTCGCCCGCGAACTGGGGCTGGAGGGAGAGACGATCGGCTTCATCGGCAGCTTCTACGACTATGAAGGGCTGGACGATCTGATCGCGGCGATGCCGGCGCTGGTGGCCAGGCGCCCCCGGCTGAAGCTGCTGCTGGTGGGCGGTGGCCCGACGGAGGCTGCTCTGCGCGCCCAGGCCGCGGCGTCGCCGGCTTCCGACGCGATCCGCTTCGTCGGGCGGGTCCCACACGAGGCGGTGGAGCGCTACTACGGTCTCGTCGACGTGCTGGTCTATCCGCGCAAGCACATGCGGCTGACCGACCTCGTCACGCCGCTCAAGCCGCTGGAGGCGATGGCGCAGCGCCGGCTGGTGGCGGCTTCCGATGTCGGCGGCCACCGCGAGTTGATCCGGGACGGCGATACCGGCACGCTGTTCCCCGCCGACGATCCGCAGGCGCTTGCCGAACGGGTGGCCGCGCTGTTCGAAAACCGGGGAGAGTGGGACGCGATGCGCGTCCGCGCCCGCGCTTTCGTCGAGCGCGAGCGTAACTGGTCGTCAAATGTTTCGCGCTACGAACCCGTATACCACGCGCTTGTCAAAGGCTTCGCAACGGACGCACCATGGACGCCACAGTCGCTCCCCGACGCTTGAGCCTGCCCGCCGCCACCGCTGCCGCCGTTCTCGGCGGGGGGGGCGTCGCGCTGATCGTGCTGCTGCTGCCCACGGCTCTCCTGGAAAGGCAGGTCGCGGCGAGCGGGCTGCCGGCCATCCTCGCCGCAGCCGCGCCGCCGCTGGGGATGACGGCGCGCCTCGCGCTGATGCTGTTCCTAGGCGGCATCGCTGCGGGATTGATGTGGGGGCTGGGCCGGATCGCCTTCGGCAGGCTCCCCCTGGTGATGACGCTCCCGGCGATCCGCCGTCCCGGGCGCGCCGCGCCGCGGGAGATCGCGGCCATTCCGGTCCTGCGCCGCGGCGATGCGCATCCGGACGCCCCGGCGCGCGCGCCCGTGCTCGCGATGCGCGACCTCGGCACCCCCTTTCTGGAGGTGACGGCGGCGAACACGGTCGTGGCGGTTCCGGCCGAGCCGATCGAGCAGGCGCTGCCGGAAGACCTCGACCTGCCGCTCGCTGCCTTCGATCCGGACGCCATTCCGGTGCCGGTCGAGCCGCCGCGGCCGCTGTTCCACATCGATGCGGCGTCGGGTGAGGGTGCCGATGCGGTGCTGCTCACCCGTCAGATCCGCGCCGGTTTCGCCGCACCGCCCGAGCCCGAACCGGAGCCGCCGGTCGAGGAAAGCTCGACCCGCGCATTGCTGGTCCGGCTTGAGCGGGGGCTCGCGCGGCGGGAGCGGGGCGAGGGCGCGCCCCAGCTCGCGCGTGGCAGTGCGGGAGACGAGACGCTGCAGGCGACGCTCGCCTCGCTGCGACGCTGGGCCACCAGCGCCTGAGGATCAGCGTTCCTCCACCGTCAGTACTTCGATTTCGGCGCGAAGCCGCTCGCCATCCACCTTGCTCGACAGCATTTCTAAGTCGGCCACCAAGTGCCCGCGCAGCGGCAGCTCCGCCTCCGGCAACGCCTGAAGCCACGCCTCTAGTTCCGCTGTCGCCCTCCCGGCCATCCGGACCCGGTGGCGCGCGCCGTTGAAGGTGGCGCTCGCCCAGGGCGTGCTTTCGATGCCCTCGATCGTGATCCCGTGGCCGCCTGCCTGGCCGGCCAGCAACAGCCGGCGTTCCAGCAAGGTCGTCACGTCCGGCCCGCGGCTCATGCGCGGCCCTCCTGCTCGGCGATATAGGTCTCGATCCGCGCCACCGTGTCGGGCCGCGGTTCGCGTCCGTTGCGCAGGTCGCCGACCAGCCGCGGGTCGTGCACCGCGTTCCGCCCGAACAGCGTCGGCGGCATGCCGCTCGCGTGCAGGAACCGGTCGATCTTCTGCAGAATTGTCACCTGACAATCTCCTGATTCGCGTCTTTCCGTTCCGGTTCTGTTCTCGCAAATCCAACTTGTCTAGGAAGATTCCTACGGCTACCAAGAGGCGTGGAACCCGAGCAGCAACGCGCGGTGCTCGCCGCCCTGGCGGCAGAGCGGGGCGAGAGCCTGGCCGCGCTGTCGCGACTGCTCGGACGCAACGCCGCCTATCTTCAGCAATATCTGGAGCGCGGCAGCCCGCGCATGTTGCGCGAGGAGGACCGCGAGAAGCTGGCCCGCTACTTCGGCGTTCCGGAAGGCCGCCTGGGAGGTCCGGCGGTGCCGCACACGGTCGCGATCCCGCGCCTGGACCTTGCGGCCTCCGCGGGACCTGGCGCCCTGGTGGAACTGGAATCCGCCGCACCCTTGCGCCTGGATGGTGAGTTCGTCCGCCGGCTCGGCGCGCGGCCGGAGGCGCTGTCGATGATCGCCGTGCGCGGCGACTCGATGGCGCCGACGCTGGAGGACGGCGACTCGATCCTGGTCGACACCGGCTCGCGAGACGGCGGGGAGGGCGTCCAGGTCGTCCGCCACGAAGGCGTGCTGCTGGTGAAGCGCCTGCGCAAAATCACGGACGGCACCGCTCTCGTCAGCGACAATCCCGCATACCCGCCGATCCCGGTGCGCCCGGGCGACCGGCTGGAGATCGTGGGCCGTGTCGTCTGGCTGGCCCGGCGCCTGCGCTGACCGTCAGCGGCGGTCGACCAGCCACACCGCCAGCGCGATCGCGACGCCCGCCGCCGCGCCGACCAGAAAGCCGATCGTCGGCTGGTGGAAGCCGACGGCGCCGAGGATCGTACCGCCGAGCACGCCGGTCGCGATGGCGAAGCCGCCGGCAGCGGTGTTGCGGGAGGGGCGCGGGTCCATGCCCTGCCTCTGCCATGTCGATGCCGCGCGCGCCAGTCATGCGACACCACCCTAGCGGACCGCCCCGTGCGTGCGGCGCATCGCGGACCGTCGTGCCTAAACGATTGGCGGGCGCCGTGGAGTCGGTCTAGGGAAGCCACTATGTCGTGGCCCTCCCGCCGGCTCGTCCTGCTCGCTGCCGCCGGGTGCGTCGCCGCACTCGCGTCCGCAGGCGCGCGTGCGCAGCAGGCGCCCGCTACGCCGGTCCCCTCGGACGACCTGGGCTCGACCCTCGATCCAGCCTCGCCGCTGTCGCCGATGCCTGACATCGGCGTCGACTGGCCCGATCTGTCGCCGGACCCCGCAGAGGCGACCGCTGCGACGGACCAGACGGCCGACCTGGCAACGGTGGAGCGCCGCTACGGCTATCGTGTCCTTGGTATCGAGGGGATCGGCGGCGACTTGTTCCGCGAACGCTTCGACGAACTGTCGACGTTGCGGGCGAACGAGGCGCATGCCGCCAACGTGGCCCAGATCGATCGGCGTGCACGCGAGGATGCGGCGCTGCTCAACGACCTGCTGCGCAACGAAGGTTATTTCGACGCGCGGGTGACGACGACGACGGCAGCGGAGGAGGGCAAGCTGCTCGTCACGCTGCAGGTCGAGCCCGGGCCGATGTATCGCTTCCAGCAGGTGACGCTGCCGGGCGCCGAGGAGGCAGGCGCCAAGGCCCCGGCGCTCGCGACCGCGCTGGGTGTGAAGCCGCAGGACCCGGTCAACGGCGACGCGATCGAGGCGGGCGAGAAGCGGTTGCGCAGCGCCGTCGGGCGGGAGGGGTTTCCCTTCGCGCGGGTGCGGCCGCCGGTGGTGGTCGTGGATCATGCGACGCGCACCGCCACGCTGGAGATGCCGGTCACGCCCGGCGGGGAGCGGCGCTTCGGCCGCATCAGCACACCCGACGCGCGCGTGTTCGACGGCGAGCATGTGCAGGAGATCGCCCGCTTCGCTCCCGGCGATCCGTACGACGCGGCGGAAGTGGACGACCTGCGCCGCGCGATCATCCAGACCGGCCTGGTGTCTTCGGTCCGCGTGCGGGAGGTGGAGGGGCTTTCGCCAGGCTCCGTCGACCTCAACGTCTTGCTCGAACCGGCGCCGCCGCGAACCATCGCCGGCGAACTCGGCTATGGCACGGGGGAGGGCGCGCGCGCAGAAGCGAGCTGGACTCATCGCAACCTGTTCCCGCCAGAGGGGGCGCTGACGGTACGGGGCGTGCTCGGCACCCGCGAGCAGCTGGGTGCGCTCACATTCCGCCGCAACAACTTCCATGCGCGCGATCGGGTCCTCACGGGTCAGATCTCCGCCTCGCACGTGGAGCGCGACGCGTATGAGGCAGATACCTTTTCCGTCTCGGGCGCGCTGGAGCGGCAGACGAACATCTTCTTCCAGAAGACCTGGACGTGGTCGCTCGGTGCCGAGTTGGTCGCCACCGACGAACGCGACGTGATCGTCTCCACCGGCGAGCCGCGGCGGCAGACCTATTTCATCGCGGCTGCGCCGACCTCGATCAACTATGATGGGTCCGACGACCTGCTCAATCCGACCCGCGGCTTCCGATTGGGAGCGCGGGTGAGCCCGGAACTGTCGCTGTCGGGCAAGGCATTCGGCTATACCCGCGCGCAGATCGACGCCAGTGCCTACCAGCCGGTCCGCGACGGGGTGGTGGTGGCGGGGCGTGTGCGGCTGGGCTCGATCCTGGGTGCGCCGCGCGATGCGGTGGCGCCGTCCCGCCGCTTCTACGCGGGTGGCGGCGCGTCGGTGCGCGGCTATGGCTATCAAGACATCGGCCCGCGCGACCCGAACAACGACCCGATCGGCGGGCGCAGCCTCGCGGAATTTTCGCTGGAGGCACGCGTGCGCGCCTTCGGCAACTTCGGCGTGGTGCCGTTCCTCGACGGCGGCAACATCTACACCTCGACGCTGCCGGACTTCTCCGGCTTCCGCTACGGCGCGGGCCTGGGCGTCCGCTATTATTCCAGCTTCGGGCCGATCCGCATCGACGTGGGAACGCCGCTCAACCCTCAAAAGGGCGACGCGCGCGTCGCCGTCTACGTCTCTTTGGGGCAGGCATTTTGAGCGACGAGGAAACGCCCGAAGCGCCGGCCGTCGCCGTGCGTCGGCGCGGACGCTGGGCGCGGCGGATCGCGGGCGCGCTGCTGCTGGTGCTGGGCGCGATCGCGGCGCTCCTGCTGCTGCTCGACACCGGTCCCGGCCACCGGCTGATCGCAAACCGGGTGGCCGCGCTCCAGCCCAAGGACGGCATGCGCTACCGCATCGGCCGCATCGAGGGCTCGATCTACGGCCGGGCGCGGCTGATCGACGTGCGCGTCTATGATCCGAAGGGGCTGGTCTTCCGCGCGCCGGTCGCCAACCTCGACTGGAGCCCGTTCGCCTGGTTTTCGAACCGGCTCGACATCACCCGCCTGGTGGTCCCGCGCGGCGTCCTCGCGAAACTGCCGCAGCCGCGCCCGACCGGCCGCAAGGGTCCGATCCTGCCCGGGTTCGACATCCGTATCGGCGCCCTCCGCATCGATCGGCTAGAGGTGGGCCCTGCGGTCACAGGCGTGGCGCGCGTTGGCAAACTACAGGGTCGCGCTGACATCCGCTCCGGCCGCGCGCTGGTCGATCTCGCGGCGCGCATCGACGGCAGCGATCTGTTGCGCGTCCATCTGGATGCGGAGCCCGACCGCGATCGCTTCGAGGTCGCCACCCGCGCGATCGGCCGCCCCGACGGCGTGCTGGCCCGGCTCACGGGCATCCGGCGTCCGCTGACCTTACGCATCGACGGCGACGGTACGTGGACCCGCTGGCAAGGCAGCGCGCTCGGGATCGCCGGCGACACGCGGGTCCTCGATCTCACCCTCGGAAATCGTGCGGGCGCCTATACGCTCGGCGGTACGCTCGCCCCGGCATCGCTGCTCCACGGCAAGCTCCAGCGGCTGTCCGCACCACGCGTCCTCGTCAACGGCGCCGCGACGCTGGCCAATCGCCGGCTGGAGGGGCGGCTGGGGCTTCGCTCCCGCGCGCTTGCGCTGGAGGCGGAGGGTGGCCTCGACCTCGCACGCCGCGCCTATCGCGACCTGCGCCTCCACGCGCGGCTGCTCCAGCCGGCGGCGCTGTTCCCGAACATGTCGGGCCGCAACATCGAACTGCGCGCGATCCTGGAGGGGGAGTTCGCGACCGCCGCGTTCGACTATCGGCTCACGGCCGATCGCCTGGCGTTCGACGACACCGGCTTCGAGGGTGCTCGTGCCAGCGGCAAGGGACGGCTTTCGCCGGCGCCCTTGACGGTGCCGATCCGGGTGACCGCCCAGCGCGTGACCGGCGTCGGAGACGTCGCGGGCGGCATCCTTCGCAACCTGTCCGTCGACGGCGCGCTGAAGGTGACCGCGCGCACGCTGACGGGCACGAACCTCCGGCTGCGCTCGGACAAGCTCAACGCCACGATCATGCTGGTGCTGGATCTGCGGAACGGCCGCTATGAAGTCGGTCTCACCGGCGGGCTCCGGCGCTATCTGATCCCGGGGCTCGGCATCGTTGACGTCCAGTCGCGGCTGACGGTGGTGCCGGGTCCGAACGGGCGGGGAACGCGGATCGTCGGACGGGGTGCCGCGCAGATGGTGCGGCTGGACAATGGCTTCTTCCGCTCGCTCACCGAAGGCCTGCCCCGCATCACCACCGGGCTCGAGCGCGGCGCCGATGGCGTGCTCTACTTCCGCAACCTCGTGCTGACCTCGCCGGGGCTGACGCTCAGCGGCAACGGCTTGCGGCGGCGTGACGGCACCTTCCGCTTCGTGGGCCAGGGGCGCCAGCGGACCTATGGCCCCGTCTCGCTCGTGCTCGACGGGCGTATCGAGAAGCCGACGCTGGACCTGCGCTTCCAGCGGCCGAACGACACGCTCGGGCTCAGCGACGTGACCGCACACCTCGATCCGACGGCGGAGGGCTTTGCCTTCACCGCTGGGGGCGGCTCTCGTCTCGGCCCCTTCACGGGCGCCGGGCGCATCCTGCTCCCGCGCGGCCAGGACGCGAGCATCGCGGTCGATCGCCTCGACGTGAGCGGCACCCGCGCGAGCGGCGCGATCGCGATCGTCGAGGGCGGGTTCGACGGCCGGCTGGCATTCGGCGGTGGCGGCCTCTCGGGCGAAGTTCGCTTTATCCCTCAGGGTGGCATCCAGCGTATCGACATCACCGCGGATGCCCGCAACGCGCAATTGGGTGGGCAGGGACGCGTGCGCACCGGCCGGCTGGAAGCAAGCCTGCTGCTCGATCCAGAGGGGACGACGATAGACGCCACCCTCACGGCGCAAGGCCTCCGTCGGGGTGGGCTTTCGATCGCGCGGCTCGCTGCCAACGCCAAGCTGCGGGGCGGCGAGGGCGAGGTGCGAGCCTCCATCGCCGGTTCTCAGGGGCGCGCCTTTGCGATCCAGTCGGTCACCCAGGTAACCGCCGACGAGTATCGCGTGCAGGCCCAGGGCAGCCTCGACGGCCGCACGCTCCGGCTCGAGACGCCGGCGGTGATCCGGCGCGAGGCGGACGGCGGCTGGCGGATCGCGCCGACCCGCTTCACCTTTGCCGGCGGGGAGGCGCAGGCGTCCGGCCGCTTCGGCGGCGGCGACACGGAAGTCGCGCTGCAGCTCACCCGCATGCCGCTGACGGTGCTGGACATCGGCTATCCCGGGCTGGGCCTCAGCGGCAACGCCTCGGGCAAGCTCGATTATGCCCTGCGCGACGGCGTGCCGAGCGGGCGGGTCAACATGACGGTGCGCGGCCTGTCGCGCGCCAGCCTGGTGCTCGCGTCGCGGCCGATCGACATCGGCCTGGCCGCGGTGCTCGACTCCAACAAGATCGGCGCGCGTGCGCTGCTGGCCAGCGGCGGCAAGATCATCGGCCGTGCCCAGGCCCGGCTCGCGCCGCTGGGGAGCGGCGGCACGCTGGCCAGCCGCATCGCCAATGCGCCGCTCGCCGCGCAGCTCCGCTACGACGGCCCCGCCGATACGCTGTGGCGGGCTACGGGGATCGAGCTGTTCGACCTTTCCGGACCGCTCGCGATCGGCGCCGATGTCAGCGGCCGGCTGGCCGATCCGCAGATCCGCGGATCGCTTCGGGCCACCAACGCCCGGATCGAGAGCGGTGCCACGGGCACGGTCCTGACCCAGGTGAACGCGCAGGGCCGCTTCGGCGGATCGCGGCTGGTGATCGACCGCTTCTCCGCCAGCGACGGCCGCTCGGGGCAGGTGAGCGGCACCGGCACGTTCGATCTCGCGGCCGTGCGCGGCTTCGGCATCGACCTGGCGCTGGAGGCGCAGCGCGCCCGGCTGATCAACACGGACACGCTGGCCGCCACCGTCACCGGCCCGATCACCATCCGGTCGGACGGATCGGGCGGCACCATCGGCGGCGAAGTGCGCCTGAACGAGGGCCGCTATCAGCTCGGCAAGGCGTCTGCGAGCGCACCCCTGCCGCGCATCGCCATTCGCGAGATCAACCTGCCCGGGGGCGACGAGCAGGACGAGGTTCCCCGCCGCCCGTGGCGGTTGAACCTGCAGGCGCGCGCCAGCAAGGGGCTGATGGTATCCGGCCTCGGCCTCACCAGCGAGTGGTCTGCCGATCTTACCATCCGCGGCGAGCCCACCAACCCGTCGATCCGCGGTCGTGCCGACCTCGTCCAGGGCGATGTCGAGTTCGCGGGCCGCGAGTTCGAGCTGGAGCGCGGCAACATTCGCTTTGATGGGTCGGTGCCCGCGAACCCGGCGCTCGACATCTCCGCCGATGCGGACGCCGAGGGATTGAACGCCAACATCCGTGTGACGGGCACGGCGCTCAAGCCGGAGATCGACTTCACCAGCACGCCCGCGCTGCCGCAGGACGAACTGCTGTCGCGCCTGCTGTTCGGCACCTCCATCACCAACCTCTCGGCACCGGAGGCGCTGCAGCTCGCAGCCGCGGTGGCGGCGCTGCAGGATGGGGATACCGGGCTCAACCCGATCAATGCGGTGCGCCGCGCGACCGGCCTCGATCGCCTGCGCATCCTGCCGGCCGACCCGCAGACCGGGCAGGGCACGTCGGTCGCTGCGGGCAAGTATCTGACGCGGCGCTTCTATGCGGAGATCGTCACCGACGGGCAGGGCTATTCGGCGACCAACGTGGAGTTCCGCGTCACGCGCTGGCTCTCGCTGCTCTCCTCCATTTCCACCATCGGCCGCCAGAGCGCTAACCTTCGCGTTTCGCGGGATTATTGATCGGCACCTCCGGCGCGGTCGGGCGTTGAGCACAGCGGAAAACTGGTGCTGGGGGACCCGCGTTCGCATGACAACGCCGCAAATCCTGTCCGTCTGTGTGCTGACGGGCATGATGCTGCTCTTCATCTGGGGGAAGTTCCGCTACGATGTGACGGCGGTCATCGCCCTGCTCGCGGCGATCGGCTTGGGCCTGGTGAAGCAGGAGGACGCCTTCAGCGGCTTCTCCGACGACATCGTCGTGATCGTCGCCTCCGCGCTGGTCATCAGCGGCGCCGTGCAGCGTTCCGGGGTGATCGAACGAATGCTCCGGGTGGTGCAGAAATATGTGACCCGGCTGCCCTCGCAGCTCATGGTGCTATGCGCTTCGGTCGGGTTTGCCTCCGCGCTGGTGAAGAACATCGGTGCGCTCGCCATGTTGATGCCCGCCGCCTTTCAGATGGCGAAGCGCTCGAAGAGCTCGCCTTCCGCGCTGCTGATGCCCATGTCGTTCGCGTCGCTGCTGGGCGGCCTCATGACGCTTGTCGGCACCTCGCCGAACATCATCGTCAGCCGCGTGCGCGAGGACATGACGGGCACGCCGTTCCGCATGTTCGACTATCTGCCGGTGGGACTAGGCCTTACGCTCATGGGGCTAGTCTTTCTCCGCTTCGGCTACCGCCTGCTGCCGGGCGACCGTCGCGCCGCGCCGACGATGGGCGAGGCGCTGGACATCCAGGACTATGTGACCGAGGCCCGCGTCGCCGAGCGATCCGAGGCGGTGGGGGAGACCATCGCCGCCTTTGTTGCCCGCCATGGTCATGACGTCACCGTCACGCAGGTGCTGCGCGCCGGCATCCGCACGACGCCCTGGCGCGAGCTCGAGCTCCGCGCCGGCGACGTGCTGATCCTGGGCGGGGCTCCCGACACGCTCGAACAGGTCATCGCCGGCGACGGGCTGGAGCTGGAAGGGCACGACCGCGCCCAGCCGCAGGGCAGCGAGCACGACGAGGTCGGCGTGATCGAAGCCGTACTCGGCGCGGACTCGGTGCTCGTCGGCCAGACCGCGGGGCGCATGCTGCTCCAGGCGCGCTATGGCGTGAACCTGATCGCGATCTCCCGCCGGGGCGAGCGACTGACGCGGCGCCTTGCGAACACGGTGCTCTGCCCCGGGGACGTGGTGGTGCTGCAGGGGCCGCTCGGGCTTCTGCCGGAGCGGCTTCGCATGCTCGGTTGCCTGCCGCTTGCCGAACGCTCGCTGCGGCTGGGCAACGCGCGCAAGGGGCTGCTGCCGCTGGCCGTGCTGGGCGTGGCCATGGCCGCGACGGCGAGCGGGCTCGTCCCGGTGGCGGTCGCCTTCTTCGCGGCTGCGGCCATCGTGATCCTCACCGGATCGCTGCCGGTGCGGGACGCATATAGCCATATCGAATGGCCGATCCTGGTGATGCTCGGCGCGCTGATCCCGGTCAGCGACACGCTGCGCACCACGGGCATGAGCGACATCATCGGCGTCTGGCTCGCGCAAACGGCGGCGTCGCTTCCTGTCTGGGGTGCGGTGGGCCTGATTCTGGTCGCCGCGATGGCGGTGACGCCGTTCCTCAACAACGCGGCCACGGTGCTGGTGATGGCGCCGATCGCCGCCACGTTCGCAGGCGATCTGGGGTACCGGCCGGAGGCGTTCCTGATGGCGACGGCCGTGGGTGCGGGCTGCGACTTCCTCACCCCGATCGGGCACCAGTGCAACACGCTGGTGATGGGCCCCGGCGGCTACCGCTTCGGCGACTATGCGCGGCTGGGGGCACCGCTGTCGGTGCTCGTCCTGCTGCTGGGGACGCCCTTGATCCTGTGGGTATGGCCGGTGCACTGATCCGGCCTGGGAGGTGCGTCGAGCCGCGGCGCTAAGGGCCGGGCGCTCTGGGAAACGGCAGGACCCGGAATAGAGGCTGCCTGACGAAGTCGCTAGCCGCGCATCCGCCGTGCGATCAGGATCGCGACCAGCCCTGCGACGGCGGTGACGGTGCCGGTGAGCACCCAGTCATATTGGTCGATCATGAAGCTGGAGGCCGGCCAGCGGATGATGCCCACCCCCTGGCCGATCCAGAACAGCCCGACGATCGCCGCGACCGCGCCGGCGATCATCAGCAATCGTCGGGACACGCGCATCAGCGCTGGCCGATCTCGACATAGTCGCGCTGCGTCGGGCCCGTGTAGAGCTGACGCGGACGACCGATCTTCTGGGCCGGATCCGAGATCATCTCGTTCCACTGCGCAACCCAGCCGACGGTGCGGGCAAGGGCGAACAGCACGGTGAACATCTCGGTCGGGAAGCCGATCGCCGACAGGATCACGCCCGAATAGAAGTCCACGTTCGGGTAGAGCTTCTTGTCGATGAAATACTGGTCCTTGAGCGCGATCTGCTCGAGCTCGCGGGCGGTATCCAACACCGGATCGTTGATGCCCAGCTTGTCCAGCACCTCGGTCGCGGCCTTCGACAGCACCTTCGCGCGCGGGTCGAAGTTCTTGTAGACGCGGTGGCCGAAGCCCATCAGGCGGAACGGATCGTCCTTGTTCTTTGCCCGCGCGATGTACTCGGGGATGCGATCCGGGGTGCCGATCTCGCGCAGCATGTTAAGCGCCGCCTCGTTGGCGCCGCCATGTGCCGGGCCCCACAGGCAGGCGATGCCGGCCGCGATGCACGCGAACGGGTTGGCGCCCGACGAACCGGCCAGACGAACGGTCGAGGTGGACGCGTTCTGCTCGTGATCGGCGTGGAGGATGAAGATCTTGTCCATCGCCGATTCGATGACCGGATCGACCTCATATTCCTCGGCCGGCACGCCGAAGGTCATGCGCAGGAAGTTGCCCGTGTAGGACAGCTTGTTGTCCGGATAGAGGAACGGCTGGCCCACCGAGTACTTGTACGCCATCGCCGCGATCGTCGGCATCTTGGCGATCAGGCGGTGGCTGGCGATCTGCCGCTGCACCGGGTCCGTGATGTCGGTCGAGTCGTGGTAGAAGGCGGAAAGCGCGCCGACGACGCCGCACAGGATCGCCATCGGGTGGGCATCGCGACGGAAGCCGCGATAGAAGTTCGCCAGCTGCTCATGCACCATGGTGTGGCGCGTGATGGTGTTGGTGAACTTGTCGAGCTCGCCCTGGTTCGGCAGCTCGCCGTTCAGCAGCAGGTAGCTGACTTCCATGAAGCTCGACTTTTCGGCGAGCTGGTCGATCGGGTAGCCGCGGTGCAGCAGCACGCCCTGGTCACCATCGATGTAGGTCAGGCCCGACTCGCAGCTCGCGGTCGAGGTGAAGCCGGGATCGTAGGTGAAGGCGCCGGTCTGCGCATAGAGCTTGCGGATGTCGATGACGTCCGGTCCGACCGTGCCCGAGAGCACCGGATAGTCACCGTCCTTGCCCGCTACCTGCAACTTGGCGGTCTCGCTCATCGGGTGTCGTCCTTTCGTTCAGTGGTTGGCCGGAACGGCCATCTGGTCGGCGATGCGGCCGAGGCTTTCCTCGCGGCCGAGCAGTTCGAGAACGTCGAAGATGCCCGGCGAGGTGCGGCGACCGGTCAGTGCGGCGCGAAGCGGTTGCGCAACGGCACCCAGCTTCACTCCGGCTGCGTCCGCCACGCTGCGTACCGCATGTTCTGTCGTCTCCGTATCCCACCGCTCGACCGCGTCAAGCGCCGTGTGCAGCTGCGAAAGCAGCGCGGGCGCATCGCCGGCCAACAGGGGCGCCGCCGACTCCTCGATCGGCAGCGGGCGAGTGGCGAACAGGAAGGCGGTGTTGTCTGCGAGTTCGTTGAGATCGGCCGCGCGCGGCTTCAGCGCCGGCATGGCGCGGCGCAGCAGATCGAGCCCCGCTGCGTCCGGAGCCTGCGGCAGGCGCGCCGCGACGAGATCGGCGAGTCGGGCGTCGTCCGCCTCGCGAATATAGTGGCCGTTGACGTGCGCGAGCTTCTTGAGATCGAAGCGCGCGGGCGAGCGGCCGACGCCGGCGAGATCGAACACCTCCACCGCGCGATCGCGGCTGATGATCTCCTCGTCGCCATGGCCCCAGCCCAAGCGCAGCAGATAGTTGTTGAGCGCTTCGGGCAGGATGCCGAGTTCATCGCGATACGCGTCGACACCCAGCGCGCCGTGGCGCTTGGAAAGCTTGGCGCCGTCCGCCCCGTGGATCAGCGGGACGTGCGCATAGACCGGGTCCGGCCAGCCACCCTCGACGGCGTCCATCGCGCGGATCAGCGCCAGCTGCCGGAACGCGTTGTTGAGATGGTCGTCGCCGCGGATCACATGGGTGACGCCCATGTCATGGTCGTCGACCACCACCGCCAGCATGTAGGTGGGGGTGCCGTCGGAGCGCAGCAGCACGAAGTCGTCGAGCTCGGCATTGGCGACGGTGACGTCGCCCTGCACCCGGTCCGGGATCGTGACCGCGCCGTCCTTCGGCGCCTTCAGCCGCACCACATAGGGCGCGCCTTCCGGTGCGGTGGCGGGATCGCAGTCGCGCCAGCGGCCGTCGTAGCGGATCGGCTTGCCCTCGGCCCGCTGCTGCTCGCGCAGCGCCGTCAGTTCCTCGGCGGTGGCATAGCATTTGTACGCATGGCCGGCGGCGAGCAGCTGGTGCGCGACTTCGGCATGGCGATCGGCGCGGGAGAACTGGAACACGGCGTCGCCGTCCCAGTCGAGGCCCAGCCAGCGCATGCCGTCCAGGATCGCCTCGATCGCCGGCTCGGTCGAACGGGCGCGGTCGGTATCCTCGATGCGGAGCAGGAACTTGCCGCCATGGTGGCGGGCATAGAGCCAGTTGAACAATGCGGTGCGCGCGCCGCCGATGTGCAGGAACCCCGTGGGGGAGGGGGCGAAGCGCGTGACGACTGCGCCTTCAGGCGAGGTTCCGGTATCCATACTTGCGCGCAACTGCGCCTGCTCCCAAGCTCGAACAATCATGGCCACATCAGCCGCGCCCGCCCCTAGCACGGCCCCTCCGAGGCTTCAAATCAACCGGCGGGTGTATTTTTTGCATGTGGTCGAGCGGTGGCTTGAAGCCGAGCGGGACCAGTTGCCGCTGTGGATCCCCGTGGCACTCGGCACGGGCATCGCCGCCTGGTTCGTGCTGCCCAACGTTTCCTCCTGGATGGCGTTCCTCCTCTGTGCGCTCGGCGTCGGTGCGTCAGGCATGGTCTTTCCCACCGCCGGGCGGCTCGGCCGGATCGTGGCGGGTGCCGGGCTGCTTGCGGCGCTCGGCTGCGCGCTGGTGTGGTGGCGTGCCGAGCGCGTCGCGGCGCCGGTGCTGGCGCGGCCCGGCGTCTTCGCCCTCACCGCGCGCGTGGAGCGGGTGGAGCCCCTGCCTGCGCGCGAGCTGGTGCGGCTCCGGCTCGCGCCGGTCGACATGCCCACGCTGCCGCCGATCGTGCGAGTCAACGTGCCGCAGGAAGCACTTCCGGTCGGCGCAGGACCCGGTGCCGTCCTGCGGTTGCGCGCGCGACTCGTGCCCCCGCCGCCGCCTGCCGTACCCGGCGCCTATGACTTCACCCGCGTGGCGTGGTTCGACCGCGTCGGTGCGACGGGCCGCGGCTTCGCGCCAATCGAGGTGGTGACGCCGGCGGTCACCCCCGGCGCCGGGCTGCGCAACCGCCTGGCCGCCCACATCCAGCAGCAGGTGCCCGGCAGCGAGGGCGGAGTCGCGGCCGCGCTGGTGACCGGAGACCGCGGGGCGATTGGCGAGGATGCGGACGAGGCGATGCGCCGCGCGGGCCTGGCCCACCTCCTGTCGATCAGCGGCCTCCACGTCACGGCTGTGGTGGGCGCGACCATGCTGTTGCTGCTCCGCCTGCTGGCGCTGGTGCCGGCGCTCGCCCTGCGGGTGCGCCTGCCGCTGGTGGCGGCGTCCGGCGCCGCACTGGCAGCGATCGGCTATACCTGGCTGTCCGGGGCCGAGGTGCCGACCATCCGCTCCTGCGTCGCCGCGCTGCTGGTGCTGGCGGCGCTGGCGATGGGCCGGGAGGCGATCACCCTGCGGCTGGTCGCGACCGGGGCTTTCCTGGTGCTGTTGCTGCTTCCGGAGTCGCTTGCCGGTCCCAGCTTCCAGCTGAGCTTTGCCGCCGTCACCGCGATCGTCGCGCTCCACGAACACCCGCGAGTCCGCCGCTGGTTCCAGGCGCGCGACGAGGGGCTGCCGCGCCGGCTACTGCGCGGGCTCGGCTCGCTGCTGCTGACCGGCATCGCGGTGGAGGCGGTGCTGATGCCGATCGGCCTGTTCCACTTCCACAAGGCCGGGCTTTACGGGGCGCTTGCCAACATCGTCGCGATCCCGCTCACCACCTTTGTCGTCATGCCGGCGGAGGCGCTGGCACTGCTGCTCGATCTCCTCGGCCTGGGAGCGCCGGTCTGGTGGGTGGTAGAGCGCGCCCTGTCGCTGCTGCTCTGGATCGCGCAGACGGTCGCAGCCGCGCCAGGCTCCGTCGCGGCGCTGCCGTCGATGCCGGGCGGAGCGTTCGGGCTGATGGTCGCAGGCGGGCTGTGGCTGGCGCTATGGCGCACGCGCGCGCGGCTGCTGGGGCTGGCGCCGTTCGTGGCCGGGGCGCTGTGGGCGCTCGCGACGCCCGCGCCGGACCTGCTCGTCACCAGCGACGGCCGGCACCTCGCCATCCGCACGCCCCAGGGAGGCATGGCGATCCTCCGCGACCGGGCAGGCGACTACGTGCGGGACACCTTGGGGGAGGGGGGCGGTGTAGAGGGCGAACTGCCCCCGCTCGCCGAGCAGCCTAACGCCCGCTGCACCGCCGACGTCTGCGTCGTCGATGTTGCCGCTCGCGACCGCATCTGGCGCGTCGTCGCCACCCGTAGCGGCTACTTGCTTCCGGTGGGCGACCTGATCGCCGCATGCCGCGACGCCGACATCGTCGTGAGCGAACGCCGTCTCCCGCGCGGCTGCACGCCCCGGTGGCTGCGGCTAGACCGACCGGTGCTCGCGCAAACGGGCGGCATCGCCATCCGCTTCGATCCGCCCGAGGCGCGCCGGGCCCGCGCGCCCGGGGATCAGCACCCGTGGATCACCCCGCCGACGACGGCGCCCGTGGCGGATCGCTGGCCGCGGCGCAGAAGGAGCGGCCGGGACCACCCGTCTCCCTGACGCCGCACCGCGCCAGCTATCCACCTCCGCCTCGTCATTCTGACAAAGGCCGGGGTTGCTAGCCTCTCCCACGGCACCCGCCACGCATGCTCCTGCGGAGGCAGAAGCCCAGGTTGGGGTGCTGCACGTCGTTGTCCTGCTTGGACCCGGACCGCCGCCTACGCAGGGACTCGGCGTATCCGTACCTCTGCTCCGATGGCGAGGGTCCCGCCTCCGCGGGGCAGGATGATGTGCGCCGGGCGACCTGCTTCGCGGAGCCAACTCCCACGAGCCGCACGCTATGGCTCTTTGCAGAGCCATCACCCCTTCGCCCGAACGCGCAATGAAGACGGACCCGAGCCGGCCGCGACGCGTCAATGGCCGCAACCCGGTCACAGGGGAATTCGAGCGTCCGCCTCAGTAGCGGCGCAGCAGCCCGGCAAGCTTCCCCTGCACCCGCACCTGATCCGGGCGATAGCGCTGCGGATCATAGCTGCGGTTCGCCGGGTCGAGGCGGATCATCGCGCCTTCGCGACGAAAGTACTTCAGCGTCGCCTCGTTCTCGTCGATCAGCGCAACCACGATCTCGCCATCCCGCGCCGCATCGGTGCGGCGGACCAAGGCATAGTCGCCGTCGAGGATGCCCGCCTCGACCATCGAGTCCCCCGCGACCTCCAGCGCATAATGCTCGCCCGAGCCGAGCAGCGCGGCCGGCACCGGCAGCATCTGCTGGCCTTCCATCGCCTCGATCGGGACGCCGGCGGCGATGCGGCCGTGCAGCGGGATCTCGATAACGTCGTTGGCGGGAGCGGGCGGGGCGACTGGCGCGCTCCGGGCGGGCGCCGACTTGGCCGGCGCCTTCTTGGCCGTTTCCGGCCGGTCCGGCATCCGCAGCACTTCCAGCGCGCGGGCGCGGTTCGGCAGGCGGCGGATGAACTGGCGTTCCTCCAGCGCGCTGATCAGGCGATGCACGCCCGACTTCGACTTGAGGTCGAGCGCTTCCTTCATCTCCTCGAACGAGGGGGATACGCCGGTTTCCTTCAACCGGTCGTCGATGAAGCAGATCAGCTCGTGCTGCTTGCGCGTGAGCATGCGGTCCTCCGTCGGAACAGATATGGAACCTTTAGGAAACGGAGCCGCCCCCTGTCAACCGATATCCAGGATTTCCACCGAGTCGCCCGCGTTTGCCGCGGCCGCATGGGGAGGACGCACGATCAGGCAGTCTGCCCGGGCGAGCGTGCGCAGCATGGAACTGTCCTGCGTAGGGGCGGGGAAGGCAACCCCGTCGCGCAGCTGAGCGCGCAGGTGATCGGCCCTCCGGTCGTTCGCGGCCAGCGGCGCGCCGAGCGGCACCACGCGCCGCCGCGACAGCGGATCGGCCGCGCCCGCGAGCGTGCGCACCAGCGGCAGCAGGAACAGCGTTGCCGTCACGAATGCGGAGACCGGGTTGCCCGGCAACCCCAGCACGACGGCGTTGCGGAGCCTGCCCGCCATCATCGGCTTGCCCGGCCGCATCGCGATGCGCCAGAAGTCGATCCGCGCGCCGGCCGCCTCCAGCGCCGGCCGCACCAGATCGTGGTCGCCGACGGAGGCGCCCCCCGTCGTCACCAGCACATCGGCATCCACCCCGGCGAAGGTGGCAGTGAGTGCGGAGAGGTCGTCCGGCAGGATGCCCAGGTCGATCCGTTCGACGGGCAACCTCCCGAGCAGACCCGCCAGCAGCACGCCGTTGGACTCCGGGAGCCCGGCGTCGGGAGGTGAACCCGGTGGCACGAGTTCGTCCCCCGTGGCCGCGATCGCCACCCGCACCTGGCGCCGGACGGGAACCATGCCGTGTCCGCCGACGGCCAGCAGCGCTGCCGCAGCCGGCGTGATCGCCGCGCCCGCCGACAGCAGCCGCTCGCCTGCGCTGAAATCCAGCCCGGCCGCGCGCACGCTGCTGCCGCGCCGCGGTGGTCCTTCGCCCGCCAGCATCAGACGGCTGCCCTCGCGCGCTGCCTCTTCCTGCACCAGCACGGTGTCGGCGCCCTCGGGCAACGCGGCCCCCGTGAAGATGCGCGCCGCCTGGCCTGCTCCCACCAGGCCGCCGAACGGACGCCCGGCCGCGGACTCGCCGATGACCTCCCACGGCCCCGGCAGGTCGTCGAAGCGGATCGCGTAGCCGTCCATCGACGACAGCGCGCGCTCGGGCTGGGTGCGCAGCGCCGGCAGATCGTCGGCTGCCCAGCGGCCGATGGCGTCGCGGATTGGCACGGTCTCGACCGCGACCGGCGCGGCCAGACCCAATACCCGCGCCTGCGCCTCGTCGAGCGGCAGCAGGCTCACGCCTGCCAGTCTCCGGACTTGCCGCCCGATTTGGCGAGCAGGCGCACGCCGTCAATCACCATGCCGCGGTCGAGCGCCTTGGCCATGTCATAGACGGTGAGCAGCGCGACCGATACGGCGGTCAGCGCCTCCATCTCCACGCCGGTCTTGCCGTCCGTCGCGCAGGTCGCGGTCGCAGCGATGCCGTCCGCCTCGATCGTCAGGTCCAGCACCACGCGGGTGAGGGGCAGTGGATGGCACAGCGGCACCAGGTCGCTGGTGCGCTTGGCGGCCATGATCCCGGCGACCCGCGCCACCGCAAGCACGTCGCCCTTCTTCACCAGCCCGTCGCGGATCGCTGCCAGCGCCTCGTCCGACATGGTGATCCGGCCGGTGGCGGTCGCCTGCCGCGCCGTCACGGCCTTGTTGCCCACGTCCACCATGCGGGCATGGCCTTCCGCGTCGAGGTGGGTGAGGCCGCTCATCGGGTCAGGGCGCGGGTCGCCGCCTCGACGTCGTCCTGCCGCATCAGCGCCTCGCCGATCAGGAAGCAGTGGATGCCGTGCTCCGCCATCGCGTCCAGGTCGGCGCGGCCCGTCAGCCCGCTTTCGGCCACGAAGGTGCAGCCCTCCGGCGCGTGCGCGACCAGCTCATAGGTGCGATCGAAGTTCACGGTGAAGTCGCGCAGGTCGCGGTTGTTGACCCCGATCAGCCGCGTCTTGAGCTTGAGCGCGCGCTCCAGCTCCGGATAGTCATGGACCTCCACCAGCACGTCGAGGCCGCGCTCCAGCGCCGCCGCCTCGATCTCGGCCATCTGCCGGTCTTCCAGCGCCGCCACGATCAGCAGGATCGCGTCCGCGCCCAGCGCCCGCGTCTCCGCCGCCTGCCAGGGATCGATGACGAAGTCCTTGCGCAGCACCGGCAGGTCGCAGGCCGCGCGCGCGGCGACCAGATAGTCGTCGGATCCCTGGAAATATTCCTCGTCCGTCAGCACCGACAGGCAGGCCGCACCGCCCGCCTGATAGGCGCGCGCATGGGCCGGCGGGTCGAAGTCGGCGCGGATCAGCCCCTTGGACGGGCTCGCCTTCTTGATCTCGGCGATGATCGCATGCCCCTGCTTGGCGTCGAGCGCGGCGCGAAAGCCCCGCGGCGGCGTCTGCATGCCCGCCCGGCGGTCGAGCTCCTGCACCCCTGCCATGCTCTTGCGGGCGGCGACCTCGGTGCGCTTGGTCTCGAGGATCTTCGAAAGCATCGTGCTCATGCGTAGGCAATCCATGCGTCCAGAAGGCGCCGGGCGGCACCGGAATCGATCGTGTTGGCGGCAAGCACCGCGCCTTCGGCAAGGTCGCTCACCTTGTCCGCGATGACCAGGGCGGCGGCCGCGTTCAGCAGCACCGCGTCCCGGTAAGCGCTTTCCTCGCCTGCCAGCAGCCGGCGCAACGCGAGCGCATTGTGCGCGGGGTCGCCGCCGCGCAGCGCATCGAGCGGGCTCGCCGGCAGGCCGGCGTCCGCGGGCGTGATGCGGTCGGGCAGGGCGACCGAACCGATGCGCACCACGCGGGTGGGGCCGGCGATCGAGATCTCGTCCAGCTCCTCCTCGCCCGCGATCACCGCGGCGGCCGTGGCGCCCAGGCTTTCCAGCGCCTCCGCATACAGGGGCGCATAGTCGGGACGTGCGATGCCGATCAGCTGGCGCTCGACATGCGCAGGATTGGCGAGCGGACCCATCAGGTTGAAGACGGTGCGCCGGCCGATCTTCTGGCGCAGCGGCTGGATGCGTCGCATCGCTGGATGGTGGTTGCCCGCGAACAGGAAGGCGATGCCGATATCCGCCAGTGTCTGCTCGGCCATCGCCCCGGCGCGCATCATGTCCAGGCCGAGCGCTTCGAGCGTGTCCGCGGCCCCTGCCTTGCTGGATGCAGCCCGGTTGCCGTGCTTGGCCACTGGCACGCCGGTTGCCGCCACCACCAGGCTGACGGCGGTGGAGACGTTCAGGGTATGGTGCCCGTCGCCGCCGGTGCCGCAGACGTCGATCGCCCCTCGCGGCGCGTCGATCGGCACCATGCGCTGGCGCATCGCGCGCGCGGCCTCGGCGATTTCGATGCTGGTTTCGCCGCGCTCGGTGAGCCCCACCAGGAAGGCGATGATCGCCTCTTCCGACGCCTTTCCGTCGAGGATCGCGCCGAACGCCTCGGCCGCGCTCTCGTGCGACAGCGGCGTCTCCGTCGACGGCAGCAGGACGGTGGTCGTCATGCCGCGCGCTGCTTCGGCGAGATGCCGGTGCTCTTCAGCCAATTCGCGAGCATCGCATGGCCATGTTCGGTGGCGATGCTCTCCGGGTGGAACTGAACGCCGTGGATCGGCAGGCTCACATGGCGCACGCCCATGACGCTGGCATCGCCGGCGGTGCAATTGACCACCAGCGACTCCGGCACCTCCGTCACGATCAGCGAGTGGTAGCGGGTGGCGGTGAAGGGGCTGGGGAGCCCCTCGAACAATCCGGTGCCGTCATGCTCGACCGGACAGGTCTTGCCGTGCATCAGCCCGCCGCGCACCACCTTGCCGCCGAAATGCTGGCCGATCGCTTGGTGGCCCAGGCACACGCCCAACAGCGGCCGCCCGGCCTCCGCACAGGCGGCGACGAGGTCGAGCGAGACACCCGCCTCGTTCGGCGTGCACGGGCCCGGCGAGATGAGGAAGCCGGCGGCATTGCTCGCCAGCGCCTCTTGGGCGGTCAGCGCGTCGTTGCGCACGACCTTCACCGGCGCACCCAGCTCCATCAGGTAATGGACCAGGTTCCAGGTGAAGCTGTCGTAATTGTCGATGACAAGGATCATGGCTTTGCCATAGCGCCGCCGCAGTCTGGCGCAACGCTGCGCTGGACCCGATCGTTGGTCGGGCGTGTGTTTTGCGTTCAGGAGGTTGGCATGGTTCGTTGGATTCTCGTGGCGGCGCTGGCGGCATCCCCGGCCATGGCCCAGGAAGCCGAGAAGACCAGCAGCGCGCCCCCGCAGCGCACGCGCAGCGTCACCGTCTATGGCAAGGAGGAATGCCCCAAGCCCGAGACGGAGAACGAAGTGGTCGTCTGCGCCCGCAAGGACGAGAGCGAGCGCTTCCGCATCCCCAGCGAGTTGCGCAACCCGCCTTCACAGGAGGCCGCCGCGCAAAGCTGGGCGAATCGCGCCGAGACGATGATGGAGGTCAACCGCGTCGGCCTGCCCGACAGCTGCTCCCCGGTCGGCACCGGCGGCCAGACCGGCTGCAACCAGCAGTTGCTGCGGCAATGGTACCAGCAGCGCAAGGCGCAGCAGCAGGCGGAGCAGTTTCCCCGCGCCGGGGACTGATCAGGATCGGGAGGGGGACCGGAACCTGCATCGTACCCCGGCGGAGGCCGGGGTCCAGTTGCGGTGACTTGGCAGTCCTCGCTAACCGACGGCCCGTGCCGGACTGAGCTGGCGCTTGCCGGCCATCTCCCGATCCCCTGCCGTGCTCCCGCGAAGGCGGGAGCCCAGGGTTCCGAAAGCCAGCCGTCGTTGTCCTGCTAAACTCTGGATCCCCGCCTTCGCGCGGACACAAGGTGGGGGAAGGGCACCCGCTTTTCCGGCGTCCCCTGCCCGAAGCGGACGGGGGTCCCGCCCCCCGCTATTGCCCGAAGCGGGGGCTGCTCGCCTGGGCGACCGCCTCGCGCGCGGCCGCCAGCAGCGCGCTCGCCTTGGCCTCGCACTCGCGCTGCTCATAGTCCGGGTTGCTGTCCGCGACGATGCCGGCGCCGGCCTGGACGTGCATGGTGCCGTCCTTGACCACCGCGGTCCGCAGCACGATGCACGAGTCCATCGAGCCGTCGGGCGAGAAATACCCGACGCCGCCCGCATAGGCGCCACGCGTCTCCCCCTCCAGCTCGGCGATCACCTGGCAGGCGCGGACCTTGGGCGCGCCGCTGACCGTGCCCGCCGGAAAGCCTGCGAACAGCGCATCCAGCGCGTCGTGATCCGGCGAGAGCCGGCCGACCACGTTGGACACGATGTGCATCACGTGGCTGTAGAACTCGATGCCGTAGCTGTCGGTCACCCGCACGCTGCCCGCGTCCGCCACCCGGCCGACATCGTTGCGGCCCAGGTCGAGCAGCATCAGATGCTCGGCCCGCTCCTTGGGATCGGCGAGCAGGCTCGCGCGATTCTCCGCGTCCTGGACGGCGGTCGCGCCCCGCGGCCGGGTACCGGCGATCGGGCGGATCGTGACTTCGCCGTCGCGCACCCGCACCAGGATCTCCGGGCTCGATCCGATCAGCGCAAAGCCCGGCAGGTCGAGGTGGTAGAGGAACGGCGACGGATTGATCCGCCGGAGCGCGCGGTAGAGCTCGAACGGCGGCAGCGTGAAGGGCGCGGTGAAGCGCTGCGCCAGCACCACCTGAAAGATGTCGCCCGCGCTGATATATTCCTTCGCGCCTGCGACCATTTCCGCGTAGCGGCCAGGGGTCAGGGCGGGGGTGAGCGCGATCTCCTGCGCCTCCTGCCGCGCCGGCTCCGGAAGCGGCGTGCGGGCGAGCCGTGCGGCCACGTCCTCGATCCGTGCCGCGGCGGTTGCGATCGTTGCGTCCGCCGCGCTCGATCCGGGCCATACCGGCGCCACCAGGAACAGCGCGTCCGAAAGGCGATCGAACACCATCAGCAGCGTCGGCCGCACGAACACCATGTCTGGCAGGTCGAGCGGATTGGCCGGGGGCCGATCGAGCTTCTCGACCAGGCCGATCGTCTCATAGCCGAAATAGCCGACCAGGCAGGCGAGGGCGCGCGGCAGTGCCTCGGGCACGTCCATCCGGCACGAGGTGACGAGGGTGCGCAGCGCTTCCAAGGTCGGCTCCGCGCACGGCTCGAACGCATCGCGGTCGGCAAGCCAGTTGCGGTTGATCGTCGCCTCGGCGCCGGTCGCGCGGAACACCAGGTCCGGCGCCAGCCCGATCAGGCTGTGGCGCCCGCGCACCGATCCGCCCTCGACCGACTCGAGCAGGAAGTCGCCGCGGCCGGGCTCGATGAGCTTGAGCGCGGCGGCCACCGGCGTCTCGGTGTCCGCCACCAGCCGCTGCCACAGCAGCGCCGGCGTACCCGCGGCAAGCGCTGCCTGCGCGCCCTCGCGTCCCTGGATCACAGCCTCGATCCCCAGCGTCAGTTGGCCGCGCCGCCCTGGCCGGCCAGCGTGGTGCGGACGCGGGCGACGGCGGCGTCGTTCTTGGTCACGCCGACGTTACGGCGGACCGCCTCGGCGAACTGCTCGGCATATTCCTGGCCGACGACCTGACCCAGGCCGCCGCGCGCGGAGGCGATGGCGCGCTTGTCGCCGCTCGCGTCGCCGGGCGTGATGCTGTCCAGATACACCACGAACCAGCCGCCGTTACCCGGTGCCGCGATCAGCCGCGCCTTCTTCGGCGTCATCGCGAACATCAGCTCGACCGGCGGCGGCACGTTGCCCTGCTGGGCGGCGAGCTGCGCACGGGTGGCGGTCAGCGGCGTCGGCGCGGGTACCTTCAGGCCCGATGCGGCCACTGCCTGGGCGAGCGGCGTGCCGCCGTTCACCTTCGCGAGGATCGCCGCTGCGGCCTTGCGCGCTTCCTGCTGCGCACGCTCGGCGACGAACGCCTTCTGCACGACATCGCGGACCTGTGCGAGCGGGCGAGGGGCGGCCGGGAGCACCCGGTCGAGGCCGACCACCGCAAAGCTGCCGTCCTGTTCGATCTGAACGATCTGCGGTGCGTCGCCCTGCTCGGCGCCGAAGCCGGCCTCGATGACGCGGGCAAGCGCCGGGTCGGCCGGGGTGTTCGGCTGGTCGGGGTTGGTGCCCGCGCTGGTGACGGGGGCGGTGCTCTGTGCGGAGAGCTTGGCCTCGCTCACCACCTCCGCGAAGGTCGCGCCATCGTTGATCGCGCCGTCGATCTTCTCCTGCACCGCGTTGATCGCGCCCGCCGCCTTGCTGCGGCTCAGCTCTGCGACCAGCTCGGGGCGAGCCTGCTCCAGCGTCTTGCCGGCGACCTTGCTGACCTTCTCGACGCGCAGCACGTGCCAGCCGAGGGGCGAGCGAACCGGGCCGACCACCGCGCCTTCACTGGCTGCAAAGGCAGCGGTCGCGATCGCCTGCGAGGTCTGTGCGCCCAGCGCCGCCTTGTCGAGGTCGCTGAAGCTGGCAGCTTCCAGACCGGCTGCGCGGGCAGCGGCGTCGATCGCGGTGCCGCCCTTGACCTTGGCGGTCAGCTGGTTCGCGGCATTCTGGTCGGCCAGCACCACTTGGCGGACGGTGCGGCGCTCGGTTGCGGCAAAGCGGCTGGCGGCCGCACGATAGGCCTGCGCGATCTCCGCTTCGGTCGGCGTCGCCTGCCCCGCGACGCTGTCGGCTCGCACCAGAGCATAGCGGATCACGCGCCGCTCCGGCACCGTGTAGCGCGCGCGGTTCTTCGCGTAGAAGGCGGTCAGTTCCGCGTCCGTGGGCGGGTTGCCCTGCGACACCGCGGCAGAGGGGATCAGCACGATCTGCCCCGCGCGCTTCTCCAGCATCAGCGAGGCATAGGGCAGCGCGATCTGCTCCGGAAGCTGGGTGGCGCCCACGGTCGGGCTCACCAGCCACTGGGCGAGCATGTCGCGGCCGATCGCCTCGCGCAGGCCCGCCGGGGTCATGCCGCGCTGCGCGATCGCACGCTCGAAGGTCGCCTGGTCGAACTTGCCGTCAAAGCCCTGGAAAGCGGGGATGCTCGCGATCTGCCCGTCGACCAGCTTGTTGTTCACCGCCATGCCGACCTTGTTCGCGAACTTTTCCAGCGCGATCGAGGTGACGAGCCGCTGAAGGATGTTCTCCACGCCGCCGGCTGCGATCAGCTGCTGCATGTCGACGTTCGGGTCGCGCTGGCGAGCGCCTTCCAGTTCCTGCTGCACCTGCTTGGTCAGCTCGGCGTCGTGCACCTTGTGGCCGCCGACCTTTGCGACCACATCGCTGGATGCGCCACCCGGGCGCAGGCCGCTGATGTCGCCCGCGGCGAACGCCAGGGCGATCACGACCAGGAACGCGAGTGCGATCCCCTTGCCGAGGGTCGAGTTGAGAAACCGCCTGACGAATGCGAGCATCGAAGAGCTACCGATCCTGCCGGAAAAAAAGAACGGGTCGCTTTAGGGCGCACACTGCGCGGCTTCAAGCTTGTGCCGGCGGCAAGGCTTGGTATCGCCGGCAACAGACACAAAGGAGACGGGCGTGACGCGACGCAAGCTGGTGACCGGCAACTGGAAGATGCACGGGCTGCGTGCCCAGTTGAAGGAAATCGCAGCGATCGAAGCCGCGGCTGCTGCTCACCCGCATGTCGACGTGGCGCTGTGCGTGCCGGCGACGCTGATCGCCGCTGCGGTCGATCATGTGCAAAGCGTGCGCATCGGCGCGCAGGACGTTCACGAAAACGAGCACGGGCCCCACACCGGCTGCGTCTCCGCGGCGATGCTGGTCGAAGTGGGTGCCCAGACCGTGATCGTCGGCCACTCGGAACGGCGCGCCGACCAGAACGAGACCAGCCACGACGCCTGGGCCAAGGCCGCCGCTGCCCGCAAGCAGGGCATGCACGTGATCCTGTGCGTGGGCGAAACCGAAGCGGAGCGCAACGCCGGTCGCGCCGAGCGCGTCGTCCAGGCGCAGATCGAGAAGTCAGTGCCCGAGGATGCCGACGGCGACTGGTTCACGCTTTCGTACGAACCCCGCTGGGCGATCGGCACCGGTCGTACGCCTACGACCGAGGAGATCGCCTCGATCCACGCGATCGCGCGCGCCAAGCTGCGCATGATGGTGGGCGACGCGGCCGATCGTATCCGCATCCTCTACGGCGGCTCGGTCACCGGGGAGAACGCGGCCAAGATCCTGGCGGTGGAGAATGTCGACGGCGCGCTCGTCGGCGGTGCCAGCCTGACTGCGGAGAAGTTCGTGCCGATCATCCAGGCGGCCGCGGCGATCTGAGCGGCGCGCGGCGCCGGCGGTCTGCGCGGGCTCGGGCTCGGATCGAAGCGCGCTGACACGAACCCGCCACCGGTATCTCGGCGAAGGCCGGGGTCCAGTCGGGACGACGGTGGGAAATCGCGCACCGGAGCGGCCCTCTCGCACCCTGCCGGAGACTGTTCCAGGAGCGGGGCGCCATCTCCTACCTCCGTATCCCCGCGAAGGCGGGGATCCAGGGCCAAGCAGAGCAACGACTACGGTTTCCGAAACCCTGGACTCCCGCCTTCGCGGGAGCACGGCGGGATTTGCAGTGAGTGTTTGTCCAACGCGCAAACAGCGCTAGTCAAACGGCATAGGGTTCACCGGGTCCCGGCATTCACCGTGGTACTGTCTTCCCGTCAAAGGCGCCCGGTGCCGATCAGCCTCGGCCGGCTGCGCCTGCTCCCAGGCTTACGCCGCAGCCCCGCGCCGGCGACGCAGCAGCAGGCCCGCCATTGCCAGCCCCGCAAGCATCAGCGCCCAGGTGCCGGGCTCGGGCACCGGCTTCGGGCCGCCGGGATCGGTCGGGGTCGTCGGCGTATAGCCGCCGGTATAGGTGCCCAGGTGGAACTCGCCGTTCTGCACCAGGCTGCCGAACACGGCCGATCCCTGGATATAGTTGCCGGTGTTCGCAGCCGCGCCGGGCGCCAGCACCGAACCGCCCCAGGCGGTGGTCAGCGACAGGTTCTTGGCGTCCGCGAAGTTCCAGATGACATGCTCGCCAAGACCCTGGGTGCCGCCCAGGAAATTGTCGTTCAGCACGACGTTCGCGCCGCTGACGTTGACGATCGCGGTGTCGGCGCCGTTTAGGTTGAACTGGATCTCGCCGATGCGGTTGAGGTCGTCAGCCGTCAGGTTGAACACCGCGACGCCCTTTGCGTCGGGCTTCGCGTTGAAGGTCGCGCGATTGTTGGCGAAGGTGACGGTGCTGTTCGCCTCCAGCTTCGTCATGCCCTGTGACAGGTCGGTCATGCCGCTGGCGAGCAGGCTCTTCTGCTGCTGCAGCCCTTCGAGGAAGCCGGCGTTGGATGCCAGTCCCGAGTTCACCGTGTTCTGGTTCACGTTGGTGTTGGCGATGCTGCCGCCGACCTGCACCGTCTGCGCTGCGCCGTTCAGGTTGAAGCCGCTGCTGACGTTGCCGCCCACCACGGCGCCCGACCCGTTGTTGAGGTTCTTCGTGCCCCCCGTGACGTCGCCGACGACGATCAGGCCGGGCGTGTCATAGGAGGACGGCGGCGGCGTCTTGATCTGGTAGTTCGACGAATTCCCGTCGAGGTTGCCGCCGACGAAGGTCCGCCCCTCCACCTCGGAACTGGAGGTCAGGTCCCCCAGCACGATCAGGTTCCATTCCTTCAACGCGTCGACGCCGACCACCGGCGAGGCGACCGCCGGAAGGGCGAGGGCGGTGGCCGAAAGGGCGGCTGCGAGGAGGCGGGTTCTCATGCCTCCTGCGTACCCGCTTCGCGCGTGCCCTACACGTGAAGAATTGGTTAACCCTGTCCCAAAATGCGCCGGTTCAGCGACCGTCGTAGCGGCGGCGCAGCAATGCCCAGGCTGCGCGCAGGCCATAGGCGTCGCCGCCCTTGGGTCGGCCCGGCTTGGGAGACGGCCGCCACGCGAAGGTATCAAGATGTGCCCAGGCGATCTCCCCGGGTACGAACCGCCGGAGGAACAGCGCGGCCGTGATCGCACCGGCGAAACCGCCTTCGGGTGCATTGACCATGTCGGCGACGCTCGATTTCAGCATGTCATCGTACGCATCCCACAGCGGCAGCCGCCACAGCGGGTCCCCTTCGGCCGTGCCGCAAGCGAGCAGGTCGGCTGCCAATGCCTCGTCATTGGCGAAGGTCGCGGGCAGGTCCGGGCCCAGCGCGACGCGCGCGGCACCGGTAAGCGTCGCGAAGTCGATCATCAGCTCCGGCTGCGATTCGGCAGCGCGGGTGAGCGCATCGCCCAGGATCAGCCGCCCTTCCGCGTCCGTGTTGGTATTCTCGACCGTGATACCCTTGCGGGTGCGGAGCACGTCGCCGGGCCTGAAGGCGTCCCCGGCGATCGCATTCTCCACCGCCGGCACCAGCAGGTGCAACCGGACCGGCAGCCGCGATTCGATCACCAGCGTGGCAAGCGCCAGCGCATGGGCGGCACCGCCCATGTCCTTCTTCATCAGCGCCATGCCGCTGCCGGGCTTGATGTTCAGCCCGCCCGAGTCGAAGCACACGCCCTTGCCGACGATCGCGACGCGCGGATGCGCCGGGTTGCCCCATTCGACGTCGATCAGCCGCGGCTCGCGACCCTTGGCGGCGGCCTTTCCTACAGCATGGATCATCGGGTAGCCCCGCTCCAGCTCAACACCCTTGGTCACCGTCAGCGTGGCGCCATGCGCGCTGGCGAGGCTTGCCGCCTGCGCCTCCAGCTCGGCGGGCCCCAGGTCGTTGGCGCCGGTGTCGACCAGGTCGCGGACCAGCAGCGTGGCCGCCGCCTGTCGCACGACATCGTCGACCCGCGCCGGGTCGCCGGTCAGCAGGATACGGGGGCCTTCGCCAGCCTCGTCCTTGCGGTAGCGGGTGAAGCGGTGCTGCGCGACGAGCCAGCCGAACGCCGCCGCGCCGGGCTCGCCGCTGTGGAGGCGGTAGCTGCCGGCGGGCAGCACCTCGGCCAGCTTGGCCAGGCACCAGGGGGAGAGTTCGCTTGTGTTCGCCACGACAACGACCACCGACCAGTCCTCGGCACCTTCGCCAGGAAGAATGGCGTAGGCAAAGCCCGTCGGCTTCAGCCGCTGCGCGGCGATCGCGGCGCGATGGCGGGGCGGCTGCTGCCCGAGCCACGCGTCGAACCCCTGGGGGTCCACCAGGTGGATGGTGCGGGCGGGTTGGCCGCGATCGGCCTGAAGCAGCGAGGAAAGCTCGGACATGGAGGTGATCTAGGCTTTGGACCGGCCGAGTGAAAGACCTTGCTCCGTTCCGGACACGCTACCCGGTCGCCCGTCTGTTCACGCTTTGGGCGCGCGGATAGGCAGGCGGCAGTGCCGGCGGGGGGCTGGAGGGGCAAGGGGAGGCTGGTCTGTTCGAAGACGCGCGAAAGCTCGGAAATGCGCCGCTGGAAGCCGATCTCTGCATCATCGGAGCGGGCGCCGCTGGCCTAACCTTAGCCTCACCTTTCGCCGGCACGGGGGTACGCGTGCTGCTGCTGGAGAGCGGCGGCGAGGGGATCGAGCGGGAGGTGGAGCAGCTCAACGGCAATGCAACGGTCAGCGGGCTTCCCTATCCGCTGCAGGCGTCCCGCCTCCGCTACATCGGCGGGACGACCAATCACTGGTCGGGGCATTGCTACCGTTTCCTCGACCGGGACTTCGCGGCGCGGCCGGGCATCCCCAACACGGGCTGGCCCATCGCCCTTGCCGACATTGCCGATTATCTGCCGGAGGCGTCGAAGCGGGTGCTGTTCCGCGACGACATCGTCGATTGGTCGCCGGAAGCCTGGCGTCGGCGTCTGGCGACGCAGGGTTGGCGGCTCGACCCGCAGTTGTTCGAAACCCGGCTGACGTTTGTTGCGCCGATCAATCCCAAGACCGGCAACCGGACCTTTGCCCGCTATGCGCCTCCGGTCGCCAAGGCGCCGAACATCCGCTTCCTCCACCACGCCAACGTGACCGAGCTGGTCGGCTCGGCGGATGGCACTAGGATCGAGGAGGCGACGGTTCGCACGCTCGCCGGTACCGAGGCGAAGGTCCGCGCCCGCGTGTTCGTTCTGGCCGCGGGCGGGGTGGAGAATGCCCGGGTGCTGCTCGCCTCGCGTCGGCCTTTCGCGGCCGGCCTCGGCAACGCTCACGACCAGGTCGGGCGCTACTTCACGGACCATGTCGTGATCTACCAGGACTTCGCCCGCAATCCGGCCGTGCCGATGGACCGGCTGATGGCGTTCCAGGACTATCCGGGCGATACCCACACCGTCAGCCACTTCCTGCTCACCGACGCAGCGCTGAGGCGGGAGCGGATCGACGACGTCTTTCTGCGGGTGACGCCCGTCTACGAGCAGCCTACCGCCGGCGGTGCCGCTGCCAAGCGGCTCCAGGACGGCATCGCCGCCGGAGACGCCGGCAGCATCCGCGGCGAAGACCTTTCCACCGCGCTCGCCCACCCGCTCGACACCGCGGGCTGGGCGGTCGATCGCGGTTACTGCCGGGCGGAGCCGACCCGCTACCGCGTCGCCGCTCGGCTGGAGCCGCGGCCGATCCCCGAGAGCCGCGTGACCCTCACCGATACGGTGGATGCGGTGGGCATGCCGATCCTCAATCTTCACTGGGCGCTCGCGGATGAGGGCAAGCGCTCGCTCCACCGCAGCCTGATGCTCTTCGGCGAGGAGACCGGCCGGCGCGGGTTAGGCCGGTTGCGCCTGCGCTACGATCCCGAAGCGCCGTGGCCCGACTTCCCCGAACTCGACATCGGATATCATCACACCGGCACGACCCGCATGAGCGACGATCCGCGCCACGGCGTGGTCGATCGCGACTGCCGCGTGCACGGCGTCGGCAACCTCTATGTCGCGGGAAGCTCGGTGTTCCCGACCGCGGGCAGCGGATCGCCCACGATGATGCTTACCGCCCTCGCGCTACGGCTTTCCGATCATCTCAGACAGGAGCATTTCGCATGAAGCTCTCGCGCCGCGGCTTTGCCGCCGGGGCCGGTGCCCTGCTGGCCGGCGGCGCCGGCCTGGCTTTGCCCCCGGTTCGCCGTACCTTGTGCGGCTCGCCGGAGCAGCGCTACCGCCAGGATGCAATGGCGAGTCTCGGCCGCGCCTGCGTGCGCTGTGATCCTGCGTTGTCCCGCGATGCCGTGCGTGCCGACTGGCGGGCACTCGGCACGCCGGACGACGAGCAATTGGCAGGGCTGGTGGCGGCAGACTTCGCGGAGGGCCGGACCCGGCAGGTGGACGGCTGGCTGCTCGCCTCGACAGAGGTGCTGGCCTTTGCCGCCGCGTATCATGGGGTCACCGCATGAAGGCGCTGGGCGGGTCCGCGGGGTTGCTGCTGCTGGCGGCACTCTCCGGGTGCCGGGGCGAGAAGCCGCCCGCCGCACTCCCGCAACCCGCCGCCTTCGCTGCCTGCCAGACCTGCCATCGCACCACGCCGGGCGCCGCTGCGCTCGGTCCCAGCCTCGCGGGCCTCGCCGACCGGCGCGCGGGGAGCCTCCCCGGCTATGGCTATTCCCCCGCGATGCAGAAGCTGGAGGGTGGCTGGGACGAGCCTCGGCTCACCGCCTTCCTGCTCGACCCGGATAATGTCGTACCCGGCACCCGCATGGCCTTCGCCGGGCTGGAGAACCGGAAGCAGGCGGCCGAGGTCGCCCGTTATGTGCTCAGTCTTCCGGGAGAATGAAGCTTCGATCAGCCGCTGCCCCGTGTCCCGCGAGGTCGGGGATCAGGGGCAACAGCGGTTCGCGCGCGCTACTCTGGGCTCCCGCCTGCGCGGGAGCACAAGAAGGAGGAGGGACCCTCTCACTGTCCTCTCGAAGGAAGGTAGGGCCTATGGATCAGGAGAGCGATCCGCGTACCTTGTCAGGAAGGTCGAAGGTGGCCGAGGCACCGATATGGCGAACTCGGCGCACCCACCGAACGCCCTCAACGGCGCCGACTTTCGCCGGACGCCGTGTACTCAGAAGCCAGCCTGCTCTCGGCTGCCCGCAGCCAAGGCAAACCAGCCGCGGATCAGCGGCTGACTGGCACCCCGTAGAGGTCGTGCTCGTCGGCATCCTCCACCAGCACGGGGACGATGTCGCCCTGTGCGAGATGGCCGGAGTCGCGTAGGAACACCTCGCCGTCGATGCCCGGCGCGTCTGCCTGCGAGCGGCCGGTGGCGCCGCCCTCTTCATCGACGTCGTCGATGATGACCGGGATGGTGCGGCCGACCTTTGCCTGGAGCTTGGCTGCCGAGATCGCGGCGGTCTTCTCCATCAGGCGGGTGTAGCGCTCTTCCTTCACTTCCTCCGGCACCGGGTCCGGAAGCGTGTTGGCAGCGGCGCCCTCGACCGGCTCGAAGCGAAACGCGCCGACGCGGTCGAGCTGCGCTTCGTCCAGCCAGTCGAGGAGATACTGGAAGTCCTCCTCGGTCTCGCCGGGGAAGCCGACCACGAAGGACGAGCGGATCGCGATGTCCGGGCAGACCGCGCGCCAGCCGCGCAGCCGCTCGAGCACCTTGGCGTCGTTGGCCGGGCGCTTCATCGAACGCAGCACCTTGGGGCTGGCGTGCTGGAACGGGATGTCGAGGTAGGGAACGATCAGCCCCTGCGCCATCAGCGGGATGACGTGGTCGACATGGGGGTAGGGATAGACATAGTGCAGCCGCACCCAGACCGGCTGGTCGGGCGTACCGAGCTTGCCGAGCTCGCGGGCAAGATCGGTCATGTGCGGGCGGACTTCGGCGCCCTTCCACATCCGCGGCTGGTCGCGGATGTCGATACCGTAGGCAGAGGTATCCTGGCTGATCACCAGCAGCTCGCGCGTGCCGGCCGCCACCAGCTTCTCCGCCTCGCGCAGGATCGCGTCCGGCCGCCGCGAGGCCAGGTCGCCGCGGATCGCCGGGATGATGCAGAAGGAGCAGCGGTGGTTGCAGCCTTCGGAAATCTTCAGATAGCTGTAGTGGCGCGGCGTAAGCTTCAGCCCGGCTTCGGGCACCAGATCGACGAAGGGGGAGGGGATCGGCGGCGCCGCCTCATGCACGGCCTCGACCACCGACTCATACTGATGCGCGCCGGTGATCGCGAGGACGTTGGGGAAGCGGGCGCGAATCGCCGCGGCCTCGTCACCCATGCAGCCGGTGACGATGACGCGGCCGTTCTCGGCGATGGCTTCGCCGATCGCCTCGAGGCTCTCCTCCTTGGCGGAGTCGAGGAAGCCGCAGGTGTTGACGAGTACGACGTCTGCGCCGGCATAGTCCGGCGACAGCCCGTAGCCGTCGCTACGCAGCTTGGTGAGGATCCGTTCGCTGTCGACGAGGTTCTTCGGACAGCCGAGCGAGACCATCCCCACTTTGGGGGCTTCAGGAAGTCTGGTTGCCATGATCGCCGCGCGACATAGTGATTTCGTGCGAAAAAGATAGGGGCAGGAGGGGTTTGCCGGCGCTCAACCCGCCGGCGCGCGAAACACGAACCAGGCGCCCAGCGCGATCAGCGCGAAACCGATCAGGTGGTTCACGGTGATCTTCTGCCCGAGGTAGAGCACGGAAAAGGCGCAGAAGATCGCCAGCGTGATCACCTCCTGCATCGCCTTGAGCTGGGCGGCCGAATAGACCTGCGCGCCGATGCGGTTGGCGGGCACGGCCAGACAATATTCGAAGAAGGCGATGCCCCAGCTGCCCAGGATGATCAGCAGCATCGGCGCGCTGCGGACCTTCAGATGGCCGTACCAGGCGAAGGTCATGAACAGGTTGGAGCAGACCAGCAGCAGGACCGGCAGCAGCCGGGTCGCGACCTCCGGCATCAGGGCAGCGTCGGCCCGGAGGCCGTTTTCCGGTTCGGGACGATCTCCACGATCAGATCTCCCGCCTGGAGCGATGCCGCCTCGGCTTCGGCGAAGCTGAAGAAGCGGTCGCCACGATAGACACGTACGCCAAGCCCGGGCGTGATCGCCGAGAGCGGCTTTCCGATCTCCTCCGGCCGGACGGGGCGCTCCGACAAGGCGACGGGGCCGCCGATCGAGGCGAGATCGTTGATATAGTCCGCCATGTGCGGTCCGCGGCAGGATCCCGCCAGCAGCAATCCGGCAAAGCTGATCGGGTTGATCACGGTCGTGGCGCCCGCTGCCCGCGCCGGCAGTTCGTTGTCCTCTGCCTTGACGATGATGCTGATCGGCACCGTCGGCGCCAGATGGCGCGCAGTGAGCGTGATCAGGATCGAGGTATCGTCCCGCCCGGCCGCCACGATGATCGTCCGGGCATTGGCGACGCGCACGTCCTGCAAGACCGTGTCGCGCGTTGCATCCGCCTGGAGGACGGTGCAGCCAAATGCCTCGGCCGCGGCGAGATTGTCCTGATCGCGGTCGACGACGACGATCCGCTGCGGCATCTCGCCCCGCGCGATCAGTTCGGCGACCGCCTCGGAACCGGTCTTGCCGAAGCCCGCGACGATCACATGGTCTTCCAGATTCTTTTGGATGCGCGCCATCAGCCATCGGTCCCAAGTACGTCGAAGCACGAATTGATAGGTGGTGCCGATGAACAGCAGCACCACGAAGACCCGGATCGGAGTGACGATCAACGCGTCAAACAGGCGGGCGCGCTCGGACACCGGCGCGATATCCCCATATCCCGTCGTCGTGATGGAGATCATCGTGAAGTAGATGACGTCGAGGAAGCTGACCTCGCCGTCGTAATTGTCCCGCAGCCCGGTGCGGTCGAACCAGTGAACGCTGATGGCGAGCGCGAGCAGCGAGAGAACCGCCACCACCCGCCAGGCGATCTGGGCCCAGACCGGCGTCTGGGACGCTCGCCTGAGCGTTCGGTGGGAGGGCTCGCGCCGGCTCACCGCGCGGGCAGCTTCGACAGCGGGTCGACGGGCGCGCGACCCTGGCGGATCTCGAAGTGCAACTGCGGCCGGGCGGCATAGCCGGTCTCTCCCGAAACCGCGATCTGCTGTCCGCGTTTGACCGACTGCCCCCGCTGCACGAGCAACTCCTTCGCATGCCCATAGACGCTGGTGTAGCGGTCACCGTGCCGGAGGATGACGACGCCGCCAAGGCCCGGAACGCCGCTGCCCGCATAAGCGACGACGCCGTCCGCCGCCGCGAGCACGGGCGTGCCGAGCGGCACCGCGATCTTGATGCCGTCGTTGCGTTCCCCGCTTTCGCCCGCGCCGAACCGCTTCACGACGGTGCCGCTGGCGGGCCACTGGAACTGGCCGGCCAGGCGCGCCGGCGGGGCCACCGCTGCACTGGGGGGCAGCACGCGGGCGGGCGAAGCGGTCGCTCGGGCGGGTTTGTCCTCCGGCTCGATCGCCGGTTCGCCGCCGGTCAGAATGTCGTCGATGTCGAGGCGGAAGGCAGCGGCCCGTTCGGCGACGCTCATGCCGGCAGTCGCCGCGGCGCCGGGGATCAGGATCCGCTGTCCGGTGCGGAGGATATAGGGATCCTCCAGCCCGTTGGCGGAGACGATCTTCGACCAGGGCACGCCATAGGCGCGGGCAATGGCGATGCCGGTCTGCCCCTCCCGCACCAGATGGTAGCGGCCACCTGGAATGGTGAGCTTCTGCCCCGGATAGATGGTGAAGGGCGGGGCGAGACCGTTGGCACGCGCGATCGCTTCTGATCCCGCGCCTGTCTTGTTCGCGATCGCGCGCAGCGTCTCTCCGCGAGTTACGGTGTGGACGTCCTGCGCGACGGTCCGGGCGTCCGCCACTACGCGGTTGACCTCCCACGCGGGCGGCGCGGTCGGCGGCGCAGTGACGCCCTCCGCCTGCGGCTGCGCGCTGCCCGTCCGGTCGTCCGGCGGCCCCGCCACCGTTCTCGACGGGATCTGCTGCGGCCGGCCGCCGGGAATGCAGGCACTCAGCAGCCCCAGTGCCAGCAAGGGTAGAGCGCGGCAGCAAGCGCGTTGGCCGATCATGCGTTCCCCCTCGATCCCTTGCCTCGCCGGCAAACCGGTTTTCAGCGCGTCGGCGCGAGCGTCTCCAGTCCGCCCAGATAGGGCTGCAGCACGTCCGGCACGCCCACGCTGCCGTCGCCGCGCTGGTAATTCTCCAGCACGGCCACGAGCGCGCGCCCCACGGCCAGGCCGGAGCCGTTGAGCGTGTGGACGAAGCGCGTCGCCTTTTCACCCTCGGGCCGGAAACGCGCGTTCATCCGGCGCGCCTGGAAATCGGTGCAGGTGGAGCAGCTCGAGATTTCCCGATAGCGATGCTGGCCGGGCAGCCACACCTCCAGGTCGTAGGTGCGCGCGGCCGAGAAGCCCATGTCGCCGGTGCACAGCTTCATGCGCCGGAACGGCAGGCCCAGGCGGGTGAGAATGTCCTCGGCCGCCGCGGTCATGCGCTCATGCTCGGCCTCGGACTGCTCGGGCGTGGTGATGGAGACCATCTCCGCCTTTTCGAACTGGTGCTGGCGGATGAAGCCACGCGTGTCGCGGCCGGCCGCACCCGCTTCGGAGCGGAAGCAGGCCGTCAGCGCCGTGAAGCGCAGCGGCAGCTCCGTCTCGCTCAGGATCTTGCCGGCGACGATGTTGGTGAGGCTCACCTCGGCGGTCGGGATCAGCCAGCGGCCGTCGGTGGTGCGGAACAGGTCCTCGGCGAACTTGGGCAGCTGCCCGGTGCCGAACAACGCCTCGTCGCGGACCAACAGCGGCGGCACGACCTGCTCGAAGCCGTGCGCATCGGAAAGCGTGTCGAGCATGAACTGGCCGAGCGCACGGTGCAGCCGTGCGGCGCCGCCGCGAACCAGCGTGAAGCGTGCCCCGGACAGCGCCGCGCCGGTTTCGAAGTCGAGGCCGATCGCGGGGCCGATCGCGTCGTGCTCCCGGACGGCGAAGTCGAAGCTCCGGGGCTGGCCGCGCTCGTGCACCAGGGCGTTGTCGTCTTCGTCGGCACCTTCCGGCACGTCGGCGAGGGGAAGGTTGGGGATGGACGCTAACCGCGCGGTGAGGTCCTCGCCGACCGTGCGCTCCTCTGCTTCCAGGGCGGGCAGCCGTTCCTTGAGGATCGCCACCTCGGCCATCAGGGCAGCGGCGGTCTCCTCGTCCCGCTTTGCCTTCGCAGCGCCGATCGCCTTGGACGCTTCGTTGCGACGGGCCTGTCCTTGCTGCAGCTCGGTCACCAGCGCGCGACGGCGCTCATCCAGGGCGACGAGCTCGGCCGATACCGGCGCCAGGCCCCGGCGGGCTAGCGCTGCGTCGAAGGCTGCGGGATCGTCGCGGATCAAACGGATGTCGTGCATGGCCGCGGCTATGGCCGGGCGTTCCGCGCCGTGCAAGCCGCAAGACCAACCGGGGAAACCTGTACGGCGAACGATGCGTTGGGCTGGCAACTGGAACGAGAGGAGACCCTTCCATGCAGATCCCCCACGACGCTTTCGTGCTTGTCGCCGACGGCCGCAAGATGCTGTTCCTGCGCAACGAGGGTGACGCGGTGCAGCCGAACCTGCAGGTCGAGGCCAAGGAAATCCATCCGAACCCGAAGGACAGCGACCAGAAGCGGGATGCGTCCGGAACCGCGTCTTCCACCCAGTCCGGCCCCGGCGCCCCGTCCGTGGCCCGCAACGGCTCGATGCATGCCCAGGGTGGCGGCGCGCAGTTTGCGCCTTCGCGCGGCACCTTCGAGGAAACCGACTTCCACCAGCTGGAGGAGGATCGATTTGCCGCAGAGACCGCAGAGATGCTGCGCAAGCGCGCGCTCAGCAACGAGTTCGACAAGCTGATCATCGTTGCGCCGCCCAAGACGCTCGGCGAACTGCGCAAGCATTACCACAAGGAAGTCAGCACCCGCCTGATCGGGGAACTGGACAAGGACCTGACCGGGCATCCGGTGGATCAGATCGAGCGCCTCCTGCTCGACGCCTGACGCGCACGAGCCCCGAAAGAGGAAGGGCCGCGCGAGGCGATCGCGCGGCCTTTTCTATGCGGAGGTTTCGGCCTGCGACTTGCGGGCGAAGCGGCGGCGGCCGACCAGCGCCGCGGCGGCGCCGCCGAACAGCAGCAGCATCGGCGGTGCGGGCACCGGAGCGGGCGGTCCCGGAGGTCCTGGAGGACCGGGCGGATGGCCATGCGAGCTGCCGGAACTGGTCGACGTCGAACTGGACGTCGAGGAGGAACTCGAGGTCGAGGACGAGGTGGACGTCGAGGATCCGCCGCTGCTGGTGGAGGTCGACGATCCGCCGGTGGAGGTCGACGTCGAGGACCCGCCCGTCGAGGTCGAGGAGCCTCCGGTCGACGTCGAGGTGGACGAGCCACCGGTGGAGGTCGACGAGCCCCCCGTAGACGTGGACGAGCCGCCAGTCGAAGTGGAGGATCCCCCCGTTGAGGTTGAGGATCCTCCACTCGACGTCGAGCCCCCGCTCGAACTGGAACTCGTGGTCGAGGAGATGACGATGCCGCTCGACCCGCCGGTGCCCCCGACGAAGCCACCGCCCCCAAAGAAGCCGCCGCCGCCGTAGAAGCCACCACCACCGGTGCCGCCGACGACCACAGGACCGCTGCTCCCGCCGCTCGGCGCGATCGGCACCTCGCCGCTCGAACCCACATAGACGGGGGGCGGGACCGACGGTTCCGGCGCCCCGGCGACCGTCACCACGGGCGGCGGACAGGCGGCAGTTGCGACTACCGGGTTGCGAAGCAGCCGCTTGGTGGGGCGGGGAGTCTCCTGGCGCGCGACTCGCTTCTTCGGGACGATGCGTTTGGTGATGCCGTAGCTGGTCGGATTCTCGGCCACGTGCACGGCGCCGCCTCCGACCAATGCGCCCCCACAGGCGCATGCACAGAGTTTCGCCAAGGCCATACGAACCGACATAGTGCCACTCTTCATCTTTGGCAGGAGTCGCAGCCGTCGGATGACGGCGGCGCTACGCTCGCACGCACCGGGTCCGGCGCACCGTGCGGAGCGAGAGACCATTAACGCATCTATAACCATATAGTGGCGTGCGTTTACAGCCTTCTTGGCGCCGCCGGGGCGCTTGTGTCGTTATGGTACGGACGCGGAAGTGTTCGCAGGTCGGAACATCTGCAAGCTTCCAAGTCATGATCGGCGGTATCCAGAATTTCCCCGAAGTCGATCGGGATAAAAGCTAGTGTTCCTGCGGCTTTGTGGCGCTTGTGATGGCTTGTGCTTGTCAGTATAGGCGCGCCAGGCACAGGCGGTTCCCCCGCCAGTACGTTCGGGCGGGAGACCGGGGTGGAGAGTGGGGATGGCAAGTGTATTTGATTTGACCGGGCAATCTGACACACCGCCCGTTGCGGCCAATGACCAGGTCGCCGATGGCTATCGTCCAAGTTCGGACGAGCCGTTCATGAACCTGCGGCAGCAGGCATATTTTCGACAGAAGCTGCTCGCGTGGAAGGAAGCGATCCACCGCGAGGCACAGGGCACGCTTTCCCAGTTGCAGGTGGACTCGCTTCGCGAAGCGGACCTGACGGACCGTGCATCGAGCGAAACCGACTGGTCGATCGAACTGCGCACCCGCGATCGCCAGCGCAAGCTGATCGCAAAGATCGACGCGGCCCTTCGCCGCATCGAAGATGGCGAATATGGCTATTGCGAAGTGACGGGAGAGCCGATCTCGTTGGGCCGGCTGGAAGCGCGGCCGATCGCCACCATGACCGTCGAGGCGCAGGAGCGACACGAGCGGCAGGAGAAGATCTCTCGCGAGGAGTAGGCCTCACATCGCCGCACCGTTAACTTTTGGGTAAGGAGTTGCTGGTTGAGGTCTGCCGAAGCACGCGTTCGGAGTAGATAGGATCAGCGAGGATATTTCCCCCGACGGCCAGCACAAGCGCGCCCAGGATCGCGACAGCCTCCTGCTCACTGCCACGCTGCGGCGGGTGGGGCGCGGCGATCCGGTGCCGGTGCGGATCAGAAACCTTTCGGCAGGCGGCCTGATGGCAGAGCACGGGCCGGTGCTGCCCGTAGGAGCCGAAGTGGAGATCGATCTGCGAGGCGTGGGCCTGGTGCGCGGGACGGTGGCTTGGTCCACCGAAGGGCGCATCGGTGTCGCCTTTGTCGAAGAGATCGACCCGAAGGCTGCACGCAAGCCGGTCACCGTTCGCAAGCCAGAAGCACAACCGCTCAAGCGTCCGCTTTGATCCTGCAGCTTTGGTGAGGTCCCCGCGCTTTGCGGGCGCAGGGGCATGCGGGGGTCGTGGGGCGCGGATCTTTCGACCCGCCCCCGAAGGCATCACTGCGCCGTCATCTCTTGCTTGATCTGCAACTTGCGCTTCTTGAGCGTGGCGAGCGTCTCCTGATCCGGGGACGGGCGTCGCGACTCGGCCATGATCTGGCTGTCGAGCAGTGCGTGCTTCGCCTCAAGCGCGGCGAGATGGCCAGTCTGCATGGATGCAATCCTCTGCTGTTGGGGTTGGGGGAGGAGCATTAGAACACGCGATTCTCCGCTTGTCTCCGCACTAGCCGTGCGCTTTCGACGCGCCGTGCGGAAAGTGCAGACGGAGCGTTGCACCCTTCCTCGACACAGGCAATGGTTAGCGGATGCACGATCCCGAGATCACGACCCAGCTGGAGCACCTGCGCGTGGAGCATCGCGACCTGGATGATGCGATCGCCGCGTTGGTGGTGCAGGCAAGTCCCAACCAGTTGCAGATCGCCCGGCTCAAGCGGCGCAAGCTGCGCCTGCGCGACGAGATTGCGGCCCTGGAAGACCAGCTGATCCCCGACATCATCGCCTGACCCGTGCGCGTTTCAGAACGGGACCGCATCCTTGTTCTTGATCATATCGCACTGCAACCAGCTGTGGCATCTCCACGGGCCATGGATCGCTTCGCTCCGCCTCCTGCGCTGCATCACCGGCTGATCGGCCCGCTCCACGTCGAGGCGATGCTGCTCGCTGACGAAGCGCGGGCCTATTTCGACCTGGCCGGCAAGCGCGACCGCGGCCGATTGGATCCGATCGCGCGGGTCGCCTTCTCCTGCGAATCGCTGAAGCTGACGACGCGGCTGATGCACGTGACCTCCTGGCTGTTGACCCAGCGGGCTCGGGAGACCGGAGAAGTGGAGGCACGACCCGTTCTCACGAGCAGCCGCGCAATCGGGATCGCGCCGGAGACTGCCGAGGATGTGCTCGCGCTGCTTCCGGAGCCGGCCCGTGTGCTGATCGAGGCCAGCATCGACCTTTACCGGCGGGTGGAGCGGCTGGATGCCGCTCAAGGAGCGGATGCTGCAAGCCCCGCGCGCGTCATGCTCGACAGGCTCTCCGCCAGCTTCTGATCGGGGCCCCGGGCTACAGCAGCCCGGCAACTTGCCCCAGCAGCACGCAGTTCAGCGTGATGACTGCGGCACAAATCGCCCACGCCGCGATCTTCATGACCGGCCCGTTGACGAAGCTGCCCATGCGCCGGCGGTCGCTCGTGATCTGCACCAGCGGATAGACGGCGAACGGAAGCTGAAGGCTGAGCACCACCTGGCTCGCCAGCAGCAGCTGTGCCGTGCCGCTCGCGCCATACCAGGTCGCAACCACCGCCGCCGGCACGATCGCGATCAGCCGGGTGATCATCCGCCGCATCCACACCGGCATCCGCAGGTCCAGGAAACCTTCCATGACGATCTGGCCGGCGAGCGTGCCCGTCAGCGTGGAGTTCTGCCCGGACGCGAGCAGGGCGATGCCGAACAGGATGCTTGCCACGCTCGCGCCCAGCATGGGCGTCAACAAGGCGTAGGCGTCCTGAATCTCGGCAACATCGGTTCGCCCGGCGGTATGGAACGTCGCGGCGGCGAGCACCAGGATCGAGCCATTGATGAAAAGCGCCAGCATGAGTGCGACGGAACTGTCGATGGTGGCGAGCTTCACTGCCTCCTTGCGCCCTTCCAGCGAGCGATCGAAGCGCCGGGTCTGCACGATCGAGGAGTGCAGGTAGAGATTGTGCGGCATCACTGTCGCGCCGAGGATGCCGATGGCGACATAGAGCATGGCCGGGTTGGTGACGATCTCCGGCTTGGGGATCAGCCCGGCGGCGATGCCGGCAAGGCTCGGCTGCGCCAGGAACAGCTCGACGGCAAAGCACCCGGCGATGATGATCAGCAAGGCGACGATGAACGCCTCGAGCTTGCGGAAGCCATATTGCTGGAGAAGCAGGATCAGCATCACGTCGACCGCGGTCAGGCAGACGCCGAGCGCAAGCGGGATGCCGAACAGGAGCTGGAGTGCGATCGCGGTGCCGATCACCTCGGCAAGATCGCAGGCGATGATCGCCAGTTCGCAGAGCACCCAGAGCATCCAGCGGACGGGCGTGGAATATTGCTCGCGGCATGCCTGCGCCAGGTCGAGCTCGGTCACGATGCCGAGCTTTGCCGACAGCGCCTGCAGCACCATCGCCATGATGTTGGAGATCAGGATGACCGACAGCAGCGTGTAGCCGAAGGCCGATCCGCCCGCGAGGTCGGTCGCCCAGTTGCCCGGGTCCATATAGCCGACGGCAACGAGGTAGCCTGGACCTGCGAAGGCGCCCAGTTTTCGCCAGAAGCTGCCGGCGCCTGCAGGCACGCTGATGCTGCGGTTGGCGCCGGGGAGGCTGGGTGCCCGGGGTGCGGCGGCACCCCCGGCGAGCGGTGAAGAACTCGCCGGGGGTGGGGTCATTCTGCCATTCTTCCTCGGTATTCGGTGTTTCGCGCGGGCCTCAGAGCGCCGCGCTGGACTTGAGCAGGCCGTTCACACCCTTCGGGAAAAAGCCGCCGCTGGTTGCGACCTTGTTGCCGAGATAGACGATGTTGAGAACCTGCGTTGGGGTACGCGCGAACGCGATCCCCGTTCCGTCCGAAGGCACGATGTTCGACGCATTGTTCACCAGCCGGACGCCTTGATCCGTGTCGCTGCCGGCGCCGTCGAGCGCGTCGCGCGCATTGGAGATCTTGTCGGTGGCGTCCAGCAGCGACGCCATGTTGACGCCCTTGCGGTAGAGAACGGTACGGACGAGCCCCGCGTGATAGGCTTCCGACGCCTGGATGCCGGCCGTCGCGTCGATGTAGCTGGTGGTGCTCAGATACTGGATGGCGCCGCGATAGGCGGTGACGCCCACGTCCTCGAACAGGAATGCCGCGAGCAGGAAGTTTTCGTCGTTCGCGTACGGATCGAACGTCTGCCCCTGCTGGATCAGGCCTGCGGCGACCGCTGCGCTTGCAAAGGCGCTGGTGGCGGACGTGCCGAGGTCGATCGCCGGCTGCGCGATCACCGGAGTGCCGATCGTCCGGCGGAGGAAGGCGACGTGCGCCTGCTCGTCCGCCGCGATCTCGCGCGCATAGCGCGCCACCAGCGGATCGGTGAAGTTCACCTGGCGTCCACCCGTCGCCTCGCCAGCGGTGCCGGCGCCCGACAGAAGGTTTGACGGCAGGCCCGCACCGGTCGCGGCGAAGGCATAGAACTGCGCCTCGAGATATTCGAGGTTCAGCGCGAAGTTGAGCACGTCCGCTTCGGTGGCCGTGGGCGTCGGCGTCGGCGTTGCGGTTGCCGATCCGGTCGGCGTGGGCGTCGGGGTGGCCGCAGTGGTCACCGTACCCGCGTCGTCGTCATCGTTGCCGCCGCACGCCGACAGCACCGCGGCACCGGCCGCGGCGATGCCGAAGCCGCCTGCATAGCGGAAGAATTCACGGCGCTCGGCGCGACGCTTGTCGCTGGCTTCGAGCACCTGTTGGAGGGGTTCCTGCTGATCCATGGTAAGCTTCCTGCCTGTCGGTGCGTCAGTTGGCGTCGCTGGTCTTGACGGCGCCGTTCACCCCGTTGGGGAAGAAGCCGCCCTTGTCTGCCGCCGCCGCGCTCAAGAAGAGGACGTTCAGCGTCTGCTTGAACGAACGACCCAGCACCAGACCGTCGTCGTTGGTCGGCACGATGTTGCTCGCGTCGCCACGGTTGCTGATCCCCTGGTCCAGGTCGCTGCTGCCGTCATAGCCGTCGCGCGCGTTCGACAGTCCGTCGGCGCGCGTGATCAACTCGGGATTGGTCGAGCCCTTGGTATAGAGCGTCGTGCGGACCATGGCGGCGTGATACGCCTCGGTCGACATGATGCCGCTCGCCACCTGCAGCAGGGTGCTGCTCTTGATGAGGGTTGCCGCACCGCGATAGGCGCTGACCCCCAGGTCCTCGAACAGGAAGGCCGCGAGAAGGAAGTTCTCGTCGCTGGCATAGGGATTGAAGGTCTCGCCGGTGCCGATGATGCCGGCCGCACGGGCAACCACCGAGAAGGCACTGGTGGCACTGACGCTCAGGTCGATGGCAGGCTGGGCGACCGCGGAGGTGCCCAGCGCGCTGCGCATGAACTCGACATGGGCGAGCTGATCCTGCGCGATCTCCCGCGCCATTTGGCCGACGACCTCATCGCTGAAGGTGACTTTCGCGCCACCCGTCACGCTGCCCTGCGTACCCGTACCGCTAAGAAGGGTGCTGGCGATGCCGCTGCCGGTGGTCGCCAGGGCATAGAATTGCGCCTGGAGATACTCGATCTGGAGCAGGAAGTTCAGGATGTCGGCATCGCTGATCCCGCTCGTCGCAGAGGTCGTAGGGGTGGGCGTCGGGGTCGGCGTGGGGCTCGACGAGCCGCCGTCGTCATCGTCGTCGCCGCCACAGGCGCTGACCAACGCCGCACCTGCCGCCGCGACGGTGAAGCCACCCGCATAGCGCAGGAAATCACGCCGGTCGGCGCGGCGCCGCTCCTGCGTGTCCAGAACCTCGTCCAGCCCCGTGTCGTCGCTCATCAACGCCTCCCAATGAACACGTCGGTCCGCCGTTCTGCGGTGTTGCCGCGCCCAGCTCCCGACGGCACGCTCCGTCCATGCCGATCCGGCAAGGATGGTCCGTGTCCGAACCGCTGCTGTTACCGGCGATTGCGTCGATTACCAACTGTCTTTCGGCAGCATGCCAAACGCGAGCCACTACAGGCTGAAGGCCGACCAGCGATGTCGTGATTGGAAGGGGGCAGGCGGGATAGCTCCCGCTCTCCAACACGCACACCTATCCTGCCGTCAGAATGTCATGTTTCTGAGGGAGGAAGGTGGTGGACGCACTTGGGCTCGAACCAAGGACCCGCTGATTAAGAGTCAATAACTGGGTTATAACCTGAGGTCTCAAATCAGCGCATTCGGAAGGTGCCAACACCTTGCAAACCTGTAGAATATCGGCAATGTTACGTCCTGATACTAACGCAGGGTAACAGTGCCAAAATAGGCTCTCGCGTTACCCGTGCGTTACCCGAGGGAGGCGACATGGCGAAGGATTTAACGACGGCGACCGTCAAAAACGCCAAGGCGCGGCCGGCGAAAAGCAATCCATCTGGTCCGTTGGTGCGCACCGAGATACCCGACGGCAAGTGTCGCGGCTTGTTCCTGGTGGTTCAAGTGAACGGCGCGAAAAGCTGGGCGCTGCGATACCGCTTCGACGGCAAGCCGAAGAAATTGACGATCGGACCCGTTCTGGACGGGCGCGAAGTCTCTGTTGCCGATCTGCCTCTTGGCGAACCTCATACGCTTGCCGAGGCGCGCGTTGCTGCTGACCGGGCGCGGCTAGAGGTGGCACATGGGCGCGATCCGACGGCGAATGCTGTTGTGACCGAGCGCGCGCGAATGACGGTCGCCGATGCGGCGGATCGGTATCTTGCATTCCGACGAGCCGAGAAGCGCAATCGCACGGTCGGCGAGACGGAACGGCAATTCAACAGCGACATATTGCCTGTGATCGGCCAACGACCGGTCGCCGACATAACGGACGATGAAGCGCGCGAGCCGGTGAAGCGCGCGACGGCTAAGGGCTCGCCGAAAATGGCGAACCGGCTGCACGCTACCCTATCGAAATTTTTTAAATGGTGCGCGGCGAAGGACCAAAAATTTATCGCGGAATCGCCCTATTCGGGTTTCGATAAGCCGCACGATGAAACTTCGCGTGATCGGGTCCTTTCATGGGACGAACTGGCGGCGGTATGGCGCGCGAGTGCGGAACTAGGGGACGCGTTCGGTCCGATCGTGCGATTGCTCATCCTCACGGGGCAGCGGCGATCCGAAGTGGCTGGCATTCGCGAGGGCGAATTGGATCGCGCGCGCCGATTGTGGACGATACCGCCCGAGCGGGCGAAAAATGGTAAGCGGTCGATCGTCCCTCTGACCGGCCCGGCGCTGGCGGAAATCGACGCCGTAACGCGCCGCATCGGGACGCTGGGGCTGCTTTTCACGCGCACCGGCAAGACACCCGTATCCGGTTTCACCAAGGCGAAGGACCGGCTGGACGAAGCGGCCGGGCTGGGGGAAGCATGGCGGCTTCACGATCTGCGTCGGACGTTTTCGACGGGACTGGAGGTGCTAGGCGTGCCGCTACAGGTTGCCGAGGCGCTGTTGAACCATACGGCCGGATCCAAAGCGGGCGTGGCGGGTGTCTATGCGCGGCACGAATACATGGAAGAAAAGCGGCACGCGATGACTGCATGGGGCCGGTTCGTAATGGACGTGGTGAACGATGACAGCGCGCGCGATGCCTTTTCACGCCTAGAGGACACCCGGCCCGTGCGCGCGGCGATCCACGGCGATGCCGACGGGTGGGAGCAATGTGCGGCGGCGCTACGGGGAGGCGAGGATGGTTGGCGCGACTACCTCCATCCGCCGGTTGAGGTGGCGGCGTGACCATGACCGTGGATACCCGATGGCGCGACGCGATATGGGCGGCAGTGGCGGGACGAGGTGACAACCTTGCCGAGTTGCTGCGGTCGGACATGCCGCTACACGATGGCGAACGGGACATGCTGGCCGATTTGGTATCGGGTCGCCTACGCCCACCCGCCGGCAAACGCCCGCGCCTTTCTTACGCCGAGCAGCGACGTGCGGCGGTCGAATATATCGAGCGCATGGAAGCCGCGCCGGGGCAGTCGGACGCAATCTTGGTGGAACTGGAAGCGCGCACCGGCATGAAGCGCCCGACCATTCTCGGCTGGGTTGATGAGATGCGCGAGGTCGAGCGGATGCTTTTAGCGATGTGGCCTGGCGAGGAACCGGGCGACGCTAAAGAGCGGCAGCGGCGGCTTGCTCTTTATCGTGCTGATATGCTGCGCAGGTCGGAATAATTGTCGGGGTATCCCGACCCGCATTCTTTTGCATCACGTTCTAACGTGTGAGTAATCGTCCGTCGTCCCAACCGAAGGAGGCGACGATGGACACGATGATTACGAGCCGACAAGTCCGCGAAACCTGCGGTCGCGTGTCGGACATGACAATTTGGCGCTGGCTTAAAGACGCCAACTTTCCGCAGCCGGTGAAAGTCAATCGCCGCCGATACTGGCGAGCCGATGACGTTTGCGCATGGTGGGCCAGTCACCGCAACGCCGCCTAACCACATAAAGAAAAACGCAGCCGGTGGACTTGACGGACCCACCGGCTGCGACGGAGTGATTTATGCGACAGAATCTAAATACTACGTCGGCCGTCCCGACGCAACCCGGTGCGCCCGCGGTGCAAGGTCCGGCTGTGCCCCCTCTGCCGACGGTAGCTCCCGCAGTTCCACCGGCCTATCCCCGCTCTAGGCCGGAAGATGAGCAACCTTTCGATCTTTGGGGGAAGTTTGATCCGCCCGCGCTGCGTCGTGGCGTCCTACCCCCCGTTATCGAGACGTGGACATGGGCGTTGTCGGAACAGATGGGTGCGGACCCGGCTGGGCTTGCTATGGCGGGGCTAACTGTTTGTGCCGCCGCGATCCCGGACACGTTGCGGGTCCAGGTTCAACAGCATGATGGACGTTGGAAGGAAAGCGCGCGTATTTGGACAACGTTGGTCGGTCTACCATCCACAAAGAAGTCGCCGATCATCAGCGCCGCCGTTTCACCTCTTGGGAAGAGGGACGCGGAGCGATTTGCGGACTGGCAGCGACAGCACACCGCATGGTCCGCACTCGACAAGGTAGCGAAGGCCGACCAGCCCGAACCACGCCAGCAACGTCACCGGCTGGGGGATACCACAGTCGAGGCTGCGCAAGAGGTTTACCGAGGCACCACCACGGGGCTTCTGGTCTGCGCGGATGAGTTGTCGGGGTGGTTCGGCGCGCTGGACAAGTACGGCGGCGGAAAGGGGGCATCCGCGGATCGCGCCTTCTGGCTGCAAGCATTCAATGGCGGGCAAATGCCCATCAACCGAGTGGGCCGGGGCTCGACACTTTTGCACAACGTCTCTGCGTGCATTCTCGGTGGAATCCAGCCCGACGCGATCAGGCGCATTGCCGCCGACGCTGTGGACGACGGGTTGTTGCAACGGTTTTTCCCCATTGTCCTCCGTCCGTCCGAGTTGCCGCAGGACGCACCTGTGCCGCCAGCCGCGAGCCTTTACGATATGGCCGTGCGGACGCTCACAACAATCCAGCCGCAGACATTGCAGTTTGCCCCGGAAGCGCATGAGGTCCGCTGCGAGTTAGTGCGCCGGCATCACGCGTTCGGCTCCGGTGAAGCCGTCTCAAAGATGCTGGGTGCCCATATCGGTAAGTTAGATGGCCTGTTCGCACGCCTCGCGATAGTGTGGCACGTGTTAAGCAACCCGTGGGCACAACCTGGACCTGTCATTACGGCAAACACTGCGAGCGCCGTGGCGAGGTTCATGAGGACTTTCCTACTGCCGCACGCTGTCTCCTTCTACTCTACTACGCTTGCGCTCAGCGACGATCAGGACCGGCTCGAAGCGATCGCCGGCTACATCTTGGCACACGGAAGTTCGGAAATTGACCACCGAACGGTTCAACGATCCGTTCGGCAGGTCCGCAGATTGACGTTTCGCGACACTCGCCCGTTGTTCGAGACGCTCGCGGCGATGAATTGGCTGATGCCGGTGGCCGACCCGGAGAAGCGGAACGGCGAGCCGAAATGGATCGTCAATCCCTATGTGCACACTCGGTTCGCGGAACGCGCCGAGCGGGAGCATTGCCGCAGGATACAGGCACGCGCGACTATCATGGAACTGTCGGGACAGGGCGAACTGTAGGACTGTGTCGACAAAGTCGCTTGCGCGCGTGTCACAAAAAATGAAATTCGTGCTTCTCTTATATTATCGACGCGCGTGCTACTGGATCGTTTTCTAGCCGTGACACGCGCGCAAGCGACATTGTCGACATACGTGCCACGGCCGATCCCGGTATCCGCGAATGGCTATGAAATGCAGGGGGCGATCTGCTGGCGGACGGTCCGAGCCGACCAGCCATTCCGGGTCCGCATTGTCATCTGATTGCCGGTGATCTGGAGCACTACGGGGGCGTCGCCTGGCAGAACCACCACGTGCCCTTGTGGGCCGTTCGTCACGTTCACGCCGGGCCAGTTCCCAAGGTTCAGTACGAGGCATTGCACGGTCGCATCGATTGGCTGCGTCAATGTCCAAGTGCTCTTTGGTTCATCCTGCATAAGCTTGGGCACCGAGACACAGCCCCCAAGTGCGATGACCCCGACAAGCGTGCAAAAACGATTCATGGCCGATCCCCTCCCGTGATCGACGAGTCTTAACGCGCCACCCGATTATTTCACGCGCCGTGTGGACGTGGAGCAACGCCAGCAGCGCCGAAGGGACGCTGATACGGTCACCATGCAAACACTGTTTATGCGGTTATCGTTGCCGCTGAACGAACTTAACAGCCCCAAATACACGGCACCTATTGCGGGCGATCTGGCGATGCTCGGCTATCGGCAAGAGCGGGAAGCCGGGACAGGCAAGCGACATTACGTTCGTTCGGTATGACAGTGCGTGACGGTTCGTCGTTTAGAGCCGTCACGGTTAAACCATTGATATTCAGTGAATTGTGGCACTGTGACACTCCGTGACACTTAGTCGAGGTGGTGCATAATAGCGGATGCCTATGCCCGTCCTGCTATCTAGCCATAATACGCAGATAAGTGTCACAGAGTGTCACAGTGGAAGGATAGGACCCATTGCATTAAATATATGCAATGCTCCGAGACAGTAACCGTCCAATCGGCAACTGTGATCAACAAGGTTCACGCAGTGGCTTGACTTACTGCTGGTGACGCGCCACCTTGTTGTTATTAGTTGACAAGGAGAGCACGACATGCCGATTACTGAAGCAGACCGCGAAGACCACGTTGCGCTGGGTGTGAACGGCATCTTTGCCGTGGTCCCGAAGGATCGACCTGCGTTTGCGCCGGTGCTGGCGGCGGTTCCGTCGCTGGTCGAAGGATTCAATCGCGATGAAGCGACCTTCAAGCCGGAAGCTTTTGCAGCCGCTCGGGAGCGCCGTTTCGAGCCATTCATCGGCGGCACTAGCGTCGCCCTGTCTGCTGCGACTGGCAACGCCCGCGAGGTCGAGACCGCCCGCCGTACGGCGCTGACACCACCGCCTGCCGTGGCGGAGGATGCTACACGTTACGGGCCCGAGATTCGCGACAGGTTCCGCTCATTGGAAGGGCCTGGTCCGCGCCGTGCATTCATCGAGTCCGCATCGCCTACGGCCATGGCGGCGCTGCTTGTCGCTGATGGTTCGCTTGCCGAACTGTCCGACGATGAAGCGGATCGGGCTCGCGAACTGGCTATGCCTGCGTTCCATGCGATCAGAACGGGCGCGGCCGGCGCGCACCCGAAGCGCCCGACATTGGAAGGCGGACTGATCGTCACCGGCACCGACAATGCCGCAGCGACCGCTCAGGCCGGTGCCGCCATGACCCGCTTCCGTGAGCGTGTGGCAGGTGTGGAGCGGGACGAAGCGGCTCTAAAATCGCTTGTGGCCTTCATCGCGGCGGCACTGGAGGTCGATCAGGGAACGGCGCTTGAGCGCGTCGTCGCGGCCTCGTGAGCCGTCCCGTTCGCCTGCCAGCCGCCGTCACGCTCCCGAGCGCGCACGGCGGCCTAGTGTCTGTCGGGGCTGTGTGGAACGCCATGGGCGTATCCCGCCAGTGGGGAGCCTTGTTACGGAAACGTCACGGGTTCCCCGCGGCATCGTCCGGTGCGGTGGACGTGCGCGCCGTGGGGGCTTGGCTGTCCGATCGAGCGGTGAGGGTCGATTATGTCTGATGCGCTTCCGAAAGCGACAAATAGCGCCGTGCGCGACGATGCGGGCCGGCTGCTGCCGGGGCATGGCATGGGGCGCCCGAAAGGCTCGGTGTCGAAGGATGCAGCGGCGATCCGACAGGCAGTCCGGGACCGTGGTCCAGCGGCGTGGGCGGCGTTAGATAAGGCTTTGGCGGAAGGTTCGTGGAAAGCGATTAGCTGGTGCCTCGACAGGCTTGTGCCCGCTGAACGTGTGCCGCCAATCGGCTCAACCGATCCGGCAGACTTGGCAGAAGCAATTTCGAATGGTGACGTTACGCCATCCGAGGCCGCTAAGCTAGCGGTGGCGTTCAGGGCGGTCGCCGAAGCGGATCAGCTAAAGCAACTGTTCGCACGTCTCGATGAAGTCGAGCGCCTGCTTCAACAGGGAGCGCACAAGCGATGAGACTATCACCCTCGCGCCGTCTGGACCGCGCCCTTGATGCACTGCTGCCGCCGCATAGTACGGCACGCCGGGTTCGCGATCTCCCAGCGCCGCTTAAGATTGCCTATGCTCAGTGGCAGCAGCGATGCAGCCAAGCAGTCGCGCGCTACGCCGATCGGCCGCCGGGATGGCGATACGAGCAGATGCTAGAAACAGGGGAAGACGTAGCGCCACCCCTGCCGCCGAACCTGCGCGAGGCACTTGGTGATGACGTTCGACGGGTCACCGATAGCATGGGCGTCGAAGATGCTTCCGATCTGTACGGTGAGATGCTCCGAGGGGAACGATAATGATTGAACGCATCATGCTGTCCGACCCGCAGGCGATGCTTGTGGTGGACGGGGAAGCACTGTTCCGACCGCTGCGACTATCGGCTTGGCGACGCGAGCAGGGGAGTGCAGCGGCTGTACGGGATGCGCTTAACAGCCCTGGCACGCTGCGGCTTCAGGCGGTCGAGTACGATCCGCACGGAGCGTTCGGTGCTGCAACGGACTGCTTAGGCCGGGAGGTGCTGCGTCTCGATCTAGCAGCGCTGTGGCAGATGATGTCGAACAGGCAGCGGTCACAGTTTCACCTCGAACTATCGATCCAGCGTCGCCGTGGATGGCAACCGAAGCGCCTCAAGGCTTGGCTCCGATCGTTCCTGCGACCCGATGACGCCGGTCGGGTGCTGGATCATTTGACGATGCTGCACCGGCTGGCGAACGGCGAGACGCTAACGAAGGAGGCGGTCGGCATGGAGCGGCTGTTCGACCTGACTGGTAGCGTATCGGATCGCCGGCCGCTTCACTTGATGCACTGAGGCAAGCGGATCGAGAAAGAGCCAGCGGGATAAATCCGCCAGCGGAAAAACCGAGCCGCTGACCAGCAAACAGTGAAGCCAAAAGCGCATAGCGCTGTGTTATCAGCGGGATAGACCGAGATCGAGCGGCGCAGGGTAACGTGCGGGTAACACGTCGCTGTCTGCCGCTGTGAAAGACCCCCCCCCCCGGCCCCCCTTCGCAACGCGATCCTATCCCGGCGGAGAGTTGCTGCGAAGATAACCCGACCACCCGGTTACCCCATTCGTTACCCCGTTACCGAGGAGGTGGCTGGAGAATGCGGCTAAGTCTTTGAAAAAGGTGGTGGACGCACTTGGGCTCGAACCAAGGACCCGCTGATTAAGAGTCAGCTGCTCTACCAACTGAGCTATGCGTCCGTCGCCTTTGGCGAGGGCGGTGGGCTAGGCCCGCCGCGTTGGAGGCGGCCAACTAGCAACGTCCCTCAAGCCTGCCAACCCCAAAAATGCAGTGCAGCGAAGTTTTTTCACCAGCGCTGCTGATCGCGGTTGCTCCGGTCGATCGACATCAGAATGCCGAGCGACAGCAGCACCGTCATCTGGGCCGATCCGCCATAGCTGACGAGCGGCAGGGGAATGCCCACCACGGGTGCCAGGCCCATCACCATCATGAGGTTGATCGCCACATAGAAGAAGATGGTCGTGGCGAGTCCGGCCGCGGCGAGGCGGGCGAAGCGAGTGTTCGAGCGCACGCCCACGTTCACCCCCCAGCGGATGACCAGCAAGAACGCCAGGATCAGCAGCACGCCGCCGATCAGGCCCCATTCCTCGGCCATCGTCGCGAAGACGAAGTCGGTGTGACCTTCGGGGAGGTAGTCGAGGTGGCTCTGGGTGCCCTGGAGGAAGCCCTTGCCGAAGATGCCGCCGGAGCCGATCGCGATCTTGGACTGGCTGATGTGGTAGCCGGCCCCCAGCGGGTCGCTCTCCGGATCCAGGAAGATCAACACCCGGTTGCGTTGGTAGTCGTGCAGCAGGAAGTTGAACGCCACGGGCACGATCACGACGAACGCCAGCGCGCCGCCGATGAACAGTCGCAGCGGTAACCCTGCCAGGAACATGACGGTCAGGCCGCCCGCGGTGATCATCAGCGCGGTTCCAAGGTCGGGCTGCAGCATCACCAGCGCGGCGGGCACGCCGATCAGCGCGAGCGCAGGCCAGATCGCACCGAAGCGTCGGATTTCGGAAGGCGGGAGAAGGTCGTAGAAGCGCGCCAGGGCCAGGACGATGGCAGGCTTCATGAGTTCGGAAGGCTGGAGCCGGATGATGCCGATGTCGAGCCATCGCTGGCTGCCGCCGCGCACGGCCCCCAGCAGTTCCACCAGCAGGAGCAGGACGACGATCACCGCATAGGCGGGAAGGGCGCCTTGCTGCCACACCGAGAGGCGGACGCGCGAGATCACCACCGCCGCGGCGACGAAGACCAGGAAGCGGATGCCTTGGCGGAGCGCCCACGGATTGATGCTGCCGCCGGCGGCGGAGAACAGCACCACCAGCCCGAATCCGCCGATCGCCAGCACCAGCACGAGCAGCCGCCACGGCAGCTGGGCGAGCGCCGACGGAACAAGGCCGAGGCCGATGCCGGAGTTCTTGATGCGCTTCATTCGGGCCGCTTCACTCCGGACTACGGCTGGTGTTGGACTGGGCGACGTCGCCTTCGGGCACGGCCTGGTTGGCGATCGCCGCGTCGACGGCGTTGCCGACCGCCTCCGGCGTGTCGACCGTCGCGGGGGCGGGCGCCACCTGCGCAGCGGCGTTGGCAGCCTGGAAGGCGGCGGCTTCCGCCCGCATGCGCGTGGCGATGTCGCCGCCCCAGGTCGGCTCGAACTCCGCCAGCGATTTCATCGCCCGCTCCTTGTCATAGAGATAGGTGAAGATGTCGCGGGCGATGATCGGCGTGTCCAGGTTCCGGATCAGGTGGGCGTTGTGCTCCAGCACGATGCCCGCCGCGTAGCGCGGGTTGTCCGCCGACGAGAAGCAGATGAACAGCGCGTGGTCGCGCAGCTTGAAGGGCAGCTGGGCGTTGCTGAGCACGCCGGAGCGGCGCTCTGCCATGGTGATGCGGCGCACCTGCGCGCTGCCCGTCTTGCCGGCGATGGTGACGCCCGGCACCTGCATCCGCGCCGCGCCGCCGGTGCCGCCGTCGTTGACCACGGCGAACATCGAGTCCCGTACGATCGCCATCTGCTCGGGCGTTGCCGAGAGCAGCGGTGCGGTGGGAGCGCGGCCGTTCAGCAGCAGCCGAGGCTGAAGCGCGCGACCCGAGGCGAGCCTGGACGCCATCACCGCCAGCTGAAGCGGGTTGGCGAGCACGTACCCCTGGCCGATCGACGCGTTCAGCGAATCCGCCACCGTCCAGGGCTTGCCGTATTTCTTCAGCTTCCACGCCGAATCCGGCATGGTCCCGTAGCGCTGGGAGGAAAACGGCAGGTCGAAGGTCTGGCCGAGCCCAAGCGAGCGGGCGACCTTTGCAAACATGTCGTAGCCGAACCGGCGCGCCATTTCGTAGAAGTAGATGTCGCAGCTCTGCGCCACCGCGCGGCGCATGTTGGTGGGGCCATGGCCGCCGCGCTTGTGACAGTGGAAGACGCCGGTGCCGACGCGCATCGCGCCCGAACAAAACACTGTCTCCTGCGGGTGCACGCCCGCCTGCAGCAGGGCCAGCGCGTTCATCGGCTTGACCGTCGAGCCGGGGGGATACAGCCCCTGGAGCACCTTGTTCATCAAGGGGATGTGGTCGTCTTCCGACAGCATCTTCCATTCCAGCCGGCCGATGCCGTCGGAGAAGCTGTTCGGATCATAGGCCGGCATCGACACCATCGCCAGGATGTCGCCGGTCAAGCAGTCGATGACGACCGCGGCGCCGGAATTGGTGCCCAGGCGGCGGGCCGCATATTCCTGCAGCCCGGCATCGATCGTCAGGCGTACGGTCTGTCCGGGGCGGTCCGGACGGGTGGCCAGCTCACGCACCGGCTCGCCGCGGGCGGTGACCTCCACCCGCTTTTCTCCCGGCACCCCGCGGAGCCGAACTTCCAGCGTCTTTTCAAGGCCATCCTTGCCGAGCTTGAAACCCGGTGTGATGAGCAGGCGGTCCTTGGTCTCCTGATACTGCTCGGCCGACGCGGCTCCCACATAGCCCGTTAGGTGGGCAACGGCCGCGCCCATCGGGTAGTTGCGCGAGAAGCCGCGTGCCGGAACGACCCCCGGGAGGTCGGGCAGGCGAACGCTGAGTGCGGCATAGCGCTCCCACGGCAGGTTCTCGGCGACCTGAACCGGCTGCAGCCCGCGGCTGCGCTTCAGGTCGGTTTCGATCCGCTCCATGTCTTCGGCGGGTAGCGCGAGCAGATCCCGCAGCACCCCCAGAACGCGGGCAGGATCCTCCAGCCGGTCCGGGATGATGTCGACGCGGAAATCGGTGCGGTTGTTGGCGATCGGCGCACCGTTGCGGTCGACGATCCAGCCACGGCGCGGCGGCACCAGCGTCATGTTGACGCGGTTGCTTTCCGCCATCAGTTCGTAGTGCTCGTTCTCGGCGACGGCGAGCCATGCCATCCGCCCGGCGAGCAGCAAGCCCATGCCGCCCTGCATCGCCCCCAGCGCAAAGGCGCGGCGGGAAAAGGTGAAGGCCTGGGTCGCCTCGGTAACCACCCGCGACGGGCGGCTCATCTGCTGGCGCTCCTGCGATATTGCCAGGCGCAGAGGCGGGTCATCGCGGGGAAGAGCAGCCCGGAAAGAGCCGTCTGGATGAGCAAGGGGCCGTCCACATAGGCTGGAAGCATGCCGGCGAAGACCCGGCCAAGCGCCAGGCAAAGCGCCACCGCCGCGGTTGCAATCAGCCAGTCCTGCCAGAAGTCCCGCTGGACGAGGCGGGTGTCGAGCACGTCGAGGGCGATGAGGCACAGCGACCAGAGCAGCATCGCGCTGCCGAGCGGCTGGCCGCTCACGAGATCGTCGAACAAGCCCAGCGGTGCGGCCGCCCAGGCCGGCAAGGCATTCGATCGAAACAGCCGCCACGCGAGCAGGGCCAGCAGCCCGAATGGAGGCAGGAACGGGATGGTCGCGATGATCGGCACGATGGTGATCAGCGATCCGATCAGCACCATCACCACGGCTGGACGCCAATGGCGATAGGGCGGTTCGGGAACCGAAAGCTCGATCGGCACGGGCGTGCTCACGGAGCCGCGTCCGGGGCGGGAGCGGGGGGCGACGACGCGCTCGAAGCCGGAAAGGCGGGGGGCGGCGGCAACGGCGGCAAGAAAGTTTGCAAGACCAGCGCATAGTCCGCGCGATCGGGCTGGGCGAAGACCCGCGAGGTCGCGGTGTCGCGCGCATTCTGGAGCACGCGGGCAACTGGGATCCCGGGCGGGTAGATGCCGCCGATCCCCGACGTCACGAAGATGTCCCCCGCGAGGAACGGCGCGTTCGCGATGTTTGCGGACCGCACGTCCACGAACCCGTCGCCACGGCCGCTTGCGATCGCGGGCAGCCCGTCGCGGGTACGGCGAACGGGGATGACGCTGTCCGGGTCGGTCAGCAGAACCACGCGTGCGGTATTGGCGCTGGTCTCGACCACACGGCCCAGCAACCCTTCCGGCCCACGTACCGGCTGGCCGGAGCGCACGCCTTGGCTGTAGCCGGCGGCAAGCACGGCGTAGCGCCGCGTGCTCGACGCGCTCGAGCTCACGAGCCGAGCAGTAGCCACGGCCTGGATGGGCAGTTCCCGCACCTCGAGAAGCCGCCGCAGGCGCGCATTCTCGCGCGCCAGCAGGCGCGCGCGCTGCACCAGGGTTGCGTCCTGCTTCAGCGTGGCGCGCAGTCGACGGTTCTCACTCGCCGTCCGAAAATGCTCCGCGACGGCCGCCGGGCCGCTCGCGAGGAAGTCGCGGACGTGGCGCAGCCCCAGCGAAACGGGTGCCGTCCCCTCGCGCACGACGCCGCGGGCGGCTGCGAACGCAGCGGGGTGGAACGTCGACAGCAGCAGCAGGGCAGCCGCGATCAGCGCCCCTGCCGCCGCCGCGACATAGCCCAGGAACAATCCATATTGCGCCCGGCGCGAAAAGCCCGGACGCCGGTCGCGTTGCGGCGCCATGGCCGGCAACCCCCCATCAGACGGCGAGCAGAACGCCCCGGTAGATCTCGTCCTCGAGCGCACGGCCGGTGCCCAGCGCCACGCAGGTCAGCGGATCTTCCGCAACCGAAACGGGCAGGCCGGTCTCGTCGCGCAACACCTCGTCCAGCCCGTGCAGCAGGGCGCCGCCGCCGGTGAGCACGATGCCCTGGTCGACGATGTCGGCGGCCAGCTCGGGCGCGGTGTTCTCCAAGGCGATGCGAACGCCCTCGACGATGGTGTTGACCGGCTCCGCCAGTGCCTCGGCGATCTGGCCCTGGTTGATCTGGATTTCCTTGGGCACGCCGTTCACGAGGTCGCGGCCCTTGATGTGGATCACCTTGCCGATGCCGTCCACGGGCGGCTTGGCGGTGCCGACTTCCTGCTTGATGCGCTCGGCCGTGGCCTCGCCGATCAGCAGGTTGTGGTTGCGGCGGACGTAGCTGACGATCGCCTCGTCCATCTTGTCGCCGCCGACGCGCACCGAAGTGGAGTAGGCGAGGCCGCGCAGCGAGAGCACCGCGACTTCCGTGGTGCCGCCGCCGATGTCGACGACCATCGAGCCGATCGGCTCGGTCACGGGCATGTCGGCGCCGATTGCGGCTGCCATCGGCTCCTCGATCAGGAACACCTGGCTCGCGCCGGCATTGGAGGCAGCGTCGCGGATCGCGCGGCGCTCGACCGAGGTCGAGCCCGATGGCACGCAGATCACGATCTGCGGCCAGCGCACGAAGCGACGCTTACCGTGCACCTTCTCGATGAAGTGCTTGATCATCTGCTCGGCGACATCGATGTCGGCGATCACGCCGTCGCGAAGCGGGCGAATCGCCTCGATCGAGCCCGGCGTCTTGCCCATCATCAGCTTGGCGTCGTCGCCGACCGCCTTCACTTTCTTGACGCCGTTGAGCGTTTCCACGGCCACCACCGACGGCTCGTTCAGCACGACACCGCGACCGCGCAGATAGACCACCGTGTTCGCGGTGCCGAGGTCGATCGCCATGTCGTGCGACATGAATTTGAAGAAGCGGGAGAAGAGCGCCATCAGTTGTTCCGTCTATCGCCGCGTCGCCCCCGTCGCGGCAGTTCGCACCTGTTCCGGACCCCATCGACTGGATCTCTCCGGCCGATTTACGTGGCGGATGCGGGTCGCGGGATGGCGCCGCTTGGGCTAGAGCGGCACCCATGTCAATACGACGCCTGCCCGAGCATCTCGTCAACCGCATCGCCGCCGGTGAAGTGGTGGAACGCCCCGCCAGCGCGCTGAAAGAACTGGTCGAAAATGCGATCGACGCCGGCGCCACGCGGATCGCCGTCCGCATCGCGGGCGGAGGCATCGACCTGATCGAAGTGACCGACGATGGATGCGGCATGTCGCCCAGCGACATGGCCCTGGCGCTGGAGCGGCACGCGACCTCCAAGCTGCCCGACGAGCGCATCGAGGCGGTGGAAACGCTAGGCTTCCGCGGCGAGGCGCTGCCCTCGATCGCGAGCGTCGCCAGGCTGACGATGGAAAGCCGTCCGCGCGGCAGCGTCGGATGGATGCGGACGGTCGACAACGGCCGGGTCGAGGCGGAAGGACCGGCGGCGATCCCGCCGGGCACCCGCATCCGCGTGGAGGGGCTGTTCGCGCGGGTGCCCGCCCGTCGCAAGTTCCTGCGCACGCCACGGGCCGAGTTCGGCGCCTGCCTGGACGCGGTCCGCCGCCTGGCGATGGCGCGGCCGGACATCGCCTTTTCGCTGGAGCATGAGGGCAGGCGCGCCCTGTCGGTCCAGGGCGGCGAGACCCAGCCCGAACGGGTGGCCGGGCTGGTCGATCGGGCGCTCGCCGAGAACAGCGTCGCGATCGACTATGTGCGCGAGGGAATGCGGCTGGGCGGCGTCGCGGGGCTCCCGACCTTCAACCGCGGCATCGCCGACCACCAATATCTGTTCGTCAACGGCCGGCCCGTGAAGGATCGGCTGCTCGCCGGCGCCGTTCGGGGCGCCTATGGCGAGATGCTGGCACGGGACCGCCATGCGGTGGTGGCGCTGTTCCTCGACGTGCCGCCGGACCAGATCGACGTCAACGTCCACCCGGCCAAGACCGAGGTCCGCTTCCGCGACCCGGCGCTCGCACGCGGGCTGATCGTGGGCGGCTTGCGGCGTTCCCTGGACGCTGCCGGGCACCGCGTGGTCCAGCGCCCGCAGGCGGATGCGCTCGCGGCGTGGCAGCAGGAGCCGCTCGCGCCGGCAATGCCCGAGGGGGCACTGTTCGCAGCCGCGGCGGCGGCAGCAGGGCAGGGGACGACATCCTATGTACCGGTGCCGAGCTTTCACGAGCCGCGCACCAGCTTCTTCACGCCGCCTCCTCTCCAGGCGCGGGCCGAGGTCGCGGAGGCGCCGGTACCCGCAACCGGTTCGCACCCGCTGGGGGTCGCGCGCGGGCAGGTGGCCAGGACCTACATCGTCGCCGAGGCGGAGGATGGATTGGTGCTGGTCGACCAGCATGCCGCGCACGAGCGGCTCGTGCTCGAACGGATGCGTCGCGCACTCGCGCAGGGCGGCGTCGCCGCGCAGGCGCTGCTGCTGCCCGAGGTGGTCGAACTCGACGAGCCCGCTTGCGACCGGTTGGAGGAGCGCAGCGCCGAACTCGCCGAGTTCGGGCTGGAACTGGAGCGTTTCGGTCCCCGCGCGATGCTGGTGCGCGCAACTCCGGCGATGCTGGGCAAGAGCGACATCGCCGGGCTGGTCACCGACCTGGCGGACGAACTGGCCGCGCACGAGACGGCGTTCAGCCTGAAGGAGCGGATCGACCATGTCGCCGCCACCATGGCCTGCCACGGATCGGTGCGGGCCGGGCGGGTGCTCTCGGTCGCGGAGATGAACGCGCTGCTCCGCGAAATGGAGGTGACGCCGCATTCCGGCCAGTGCAACCACGGTCGACCGACGTGGGTAAAGCTGTCCATGACGGACGTGGAGAAGCTGTTCGGGAGAAAGTAGCCCCGGAAGGGCGGTTCAGAAGTGGCGATCGCAGAACTTCTTCTGCTCGGCAGGGTGAAGGCTATTCCATTGCCGCACGATGAAGTCGGCCGCCGCGAAGCATTGTCGGTAGAAGTCTCTCCCGTTTTCTTCCGCCGTTTGCGCGGAGGCGAGGCAAAGACGCGCCGTCTCCTCGCCCGAGAAGATCGCCGAGACATAGGGACCGGGCACGCCCCTGCTGGGGAGCGCAACCAGCAGGTCCGATTTGAAGCGCTCGACACCAGACGCATCTTTCGCCCACGATGGCACCGCGGCGATCTGCTTCGGTGCCGGGCGTTGCGCGCTCGGTTGCGCTACGGGAGCCGTAGGTGCTGGCTGTCCGTCCTGGGGCGCTCTGTCCGTCCAAGCTCTCAGCACGAGGGCGCCGACCACGGGAAGGAACGACAAGCCGTAGGTCGGGATGGCGAGCAGAAGCGCGACGAATAGCAACATCCACACGGTTGACGGCCCCCTGTCGGCGAGCAGCCCTCCGTCGACGCACCCCCATGTGCCGGATCAGCTGATTGCCACTTCCCGCTCCTAGCGCGAGAACCCTAACAATCGGTAGCCAACGCGCGCGCCCGGGGCGCCGTGAGCCGTAGCGGCCCAGCGGAGCCCCGGATCGAAAACCGGCGCTACGCTGCCGCCCGCCGCCGCTCCGCCATCTCCGCGTTCAGCATCTCGGCGAGCAGGAAGGCCAGCTCCAGGCTCTGCCCGGCGTTCAGGCGCGGATCGCAATAGGTGTGGTAGCGATCGGCAAGCGCCTGCTCGGTCACCGCGACCGCACCGCCGGTGCATTCGGTGACGTTCTGGCCGGTCATTTCCGCATGAATGCCGCCGGCAAAGCTGCCCTCCGCGCGATGCACGGCAAAGAAGCCGCGGACCTCAGCGAGGATCCGGTCGAAGGGGCGCGTCTTGTAGCCGTTCGCCGCCTTGATGACGTTGCCGTGCATCGGGTCGCAGCTCCACACCACCGGATGACCTTCGCGCTGGACGGCGCGGACCAGCGTCGGCAGGTGCTTCTCAATCTTGTCATGCCCGTAGCGGGTGATGAGTGTCATGCGCCCCGGCACCCGGCCCGGGTTGAGCACGTCGAGCAGGCGCAGCAGTGCGTCCGGCTCCAGGCTCGGCCCGCACTTCATGCCGATCGGGTTGCGAATGCCGCGCAGGTATTCGACGTGCGCCGACCCTTCGAAGCGGGTGCGGTCACCAATCCACAGGAAGTGGGCCGAGGTGTCGTACCAGTCGCCGGTCAGCGAATCCTGCCGGGTCAGCGCCTGCTCGTACGGAAGCAGCAGCGCCTCGTGGCTGGTGTAGAAGCTCGTTGCCTTCAGCTGCGGCACGCTGTCGGCGTCGATGCCGCATGCGGACATGAAGTCCAATGCCTCGCTGATGCGATCGGCGATGTCGGCATATTTCTGCGCGAGCGGCCCGCGGCCCATGAAGTCGTGCGTCCAGCGATGCACCTGGTGCAGGTTCGCGTAGCCGCCGGTCGCGAACGCGCGCAGCAGGTTGAGCGTCGCTGCCGACTGCGAATAGCCGCGGATCATCCGCTGCGGATCGGGAATGCGGGATTCCGGGGTGAAGGCGATGTCGTTGATGATGTCGCCGCGGTAGCTCGGCAACTCCACGCCATCCTGCGCCTCCAGCGGCGCGGACCGCGGCTTGGCGAACTGGCCCGCCATGCGGCCGAGCTTCACCGTTGGCAGCTTGGACGCGAAGGTCAGCACCACCGCCATCTGCAGCAGCACGCGGAAGGTGTCGCGGATGTTGTTGGCGCTGTGCTCCGCGAAGCTCTCGGCGCAATCCCCGCCCTGGAGCAGGAACGCGCGGCCGGCCGCAACTTCCGCCAGCTCCGCAGTCAGGTTGCGCGCCTCACCCGCGAACACCAGCGGCGGGAAGCTCGCGAGCTGTGCGGTGGCGGCGTCGAGCGCGTCGGCGTCGGGATAGTCGGGCATCTGGCGGGCCTCGGCCCGTTTCCAGCTGTCGGGGGCCCAGTTCGCGGCCATGGCATTCTCCAGCGAGGAAGCCGGGATGAACCAGTCGGCGTGGTGCGCGATGCCGTTCGCGGCGATCTGGTTGACCACCTTGGCATTGGCGCGCTTGCCGTCTTCTTCCCAGCCTTGGACGGTGCTGCCAGGCGTGTCGTACCATGCGCCGAAGCCCGCGCGGGTCAGCGCGCGTTCTTCGCGGAAACGTCGGATCTTGGCACCGGCTAGCGTCGTCATGCGCCGGCGTTACCCGAACAGGGTAAGGCTCTGCAACCCGCTTTGTGGCGCCAAACCTTTTATCGGAGATGGCGCCGTTGGATCAGCGGCGGCCGTCCTCGCGCCGCTCCTGCTCGCGGTCGGAGGTCGCGTGCGGCGTCGCCTGCGCCCTGGGATTGGTCGAAACTGCCCGGTCGCCGCGCTGGTTGGCGGTCGGCTCCGTACGCCTCGGAGCCTCGGGCGCGGCTGCCGTGCGGGTCGGGGTAGGAGTGGGGCGCGCGGTACCGGTGTCGCGGCTCCGGTGCTCGGTCGGGGCGGAGGCTTGCGTGCGGCCACTGCCTGTGGCGGTCGGCCGCGGCGAGCGCGACGCCTGCTGCCTGGCCTCGTCACGCTGGTTGCGCGCCGTCCGGGCGACCTGTTCCGCCTCGCGGGTGCGGGTCGCGTCCGGCCTTTCCGACCTGCCGTTGCGATTGACGACGCCGCGAACCTTGCCGCCTTCATAGGTATAGCCGCGGTCGTCGCGCTGGACGAAATAGGGCGCATCCTCGCCGTTGCGGAAATAGGCGACCTGCTTGCCGTCACGCGAGGCGGTGCGGACGATCTGGCCGTTGCGCATCCACGCCCAGCCATCCCCGTGGCGAACGCGGGTGATGCCCGTGTCGGCCGCGATCGCTGCCGCCGTCGCCGCTGCGGCCGCCACCGCCGTGGCGTCTGCCGACGACGTGCTGCTGGTCACGGCCGGAACGGCTTCCACTTCCACGTCCTCGATGGTCGCCTCGTCAACGACATCCTCGTCGACGCCATTCTCGTCGAGGACTCCGTCGTTGAGGGCCGCTTCGCTGTTCTCGGCGGCAGGCTCGCTGGGGCTGTTGCAGGCGCCCAGCGCCAGCAGCGCCGCGAGCGCGCCAGCGGAAGCGAGCGTCCGAGCGCGTCGAGGAGGGAAGCCATAAGCCATACACGGTCCTTTCATGCTGCCGCCGACCGGGCCATGGCCCACGTCGGAACGGCTGCTTGAATGATCCTGCGCCGCGGCCGGTTCCGTTACGAACCCGAAAGGATTGCTGCGCTGCCAGTCTACAGCGCCGGTTTCCAGTCCCAGCCCAGCGGATCGCCGTCCATGACCTCGATCTGTGCTGCCGAGAGTTCGTCGCGGATCGCGTCCGAGCGCGCGAAGTCCTTGTCGGCGCGAGCCTGCTTGCGCTCCGCCAGCCGTGCCTCGACGGCTTCGGCGGTCAGCATGGCTACGGCCGGGCGCACCCGCAGGGTGGTACGCTCCAGGTGCAGCAGGTCGAGGCCGAGCACCGCGTCGAACTGCGCGAGGGCTGCCAGGCGATCAGCGGGCGACAGCTTCTTGTCGGCGAGGAGGTCATCGAGCACCGGCAGGGCGCGCGGGGTAGCAAGATCGTCGGACACCGCTTCGTCCAGCCGCGCGAGATAGGCTCCTGCCTCCCCCGCGTCGCCTTCCGCATCGCCCGCGCGCGCCTTGAGCGCGGAGACCGTCATCACCAGTCGCTTCAGCCGGGTGAGGGCAGCGAGCAGGTTCTCGCCCGAGAACTCCAGCTCGGAACGATAATGGGCCGAAAGGCACATCAGCCGATAGGCGAGCGGGTGGACGCCCGCATCGATTAGCGTCTGGAGCGTGGTGAAGCCGCCCTTGGACTTGGACATCTTGCCCGATCGTTCGACCAGGAAGTTGTTGTGCATCCAGAAGCGCGCGCCGGTGAAATCCGGGTCAGCGTCGGTGCAGCCGCAATAGGCCTGGTTCTGCGCAATCTCGTTGGGGTGGTGGATCTCGCGGTGGTCGATGCCGCCGGTGTGGATGTCGAACGGCTCGGGCCCGAGATACTTCAGGCTCATTACCGAGCATTCGAGATGCCAGCCCGGCGCGCCCTTGCCCCAGGGCGAGTCCCATTCCATCTGGCGCTGCTCGCCCGGCGGCGACTTGCGCCAGATCGCGAAGTCCTGCGGGTGGCGCTTGCCGGCCACCGGATCGATGCGCCCCGCGGCCGCGTCATCCTGGCCACCGGCGAGGCGACCATAGTTCGGTACGCTGCTGCTGTCGAAATAGAGGCCGCTTTCGAGTTCGTAGCAGTGATCGGGCGCGATCTTTTCGGCAAAGGCGATCATCTCGGCGATATGGTCGGTCGCGACCGACCAGCGCGTGGGATCGGCGATGTTGAGATCGGCGAGGTTCTGCTTGAACGCGGCGGTGTAGTGGGCGGCGATGTCCCAGATGCTCTGCGCCTGGGCGCGCGCGGCGGCCTCCATCTTGTCGTCGCCGGCATCCGCATCCGACGTCAGGTGGCCGACGTCGGTGATGTTGATGACGTGGGTGAGGGAATAGCCCTTCCACTTGAGCACGCGCGCCAGCGTGTCGGTGAAGACGTAGGCGCGCAGGTTGCCGATGTGCGCATAGTTGTAGACCGTCGGACCGCAGGAATAGACTCGCACGCCGCGCTCGGGATCGGCGGGCGCGAAGCGCTCCAGCGAACGGGTCAGCGAATTGTAGAGCGTGAGCGGTGCGGTCGACATGCTGCGCGCATAGCTCTTGCGTGCGGCGCTGCCAACGCGCGTCCGGACGACTTTCGCGACGCTCGGCGGAACGGGCGCGCGCGCTGTCGGTTGGCAGCACAAGGCGATTTCCGAAACGCCGCGAAGCAGAAACAGCCCAGGAGCGATGCGATGAGCGATGAGGCGAGGGACGACGCGCCCGACATCCTTGCGAAAGACGCCGAGGTACGGCGCAGTGACACGCCCGGGGGCCAATCCTCGGTGAGCGGCGTCGCGGTCACGATCAACAAGCCCCGCCAGGAACTCTATGCCTATTGGCGTGACTTCTCGAACCTCGCCGGGGTCATGGAGAACGTCGAGTCGATCGAGGTCCTCGATCGCAACCGCTCCCACTGGAAGGTGAAGGGTCCGAACGGCGTCTACGAGTGGGACGCGATCGTCACCGAGGACGTCGAGGGCGAGCGCATCGCCTGGAAGTCGGCCGAGGGCGCCGATGTCGAGAACAGCGGCTGGGTGGCGTTCAGCGATGCCAACCCCGGGCGCGGAACGGTCGTGACCGCGGCCATTGCCTATGAGCCGCCGGGCGGCCTCATCGGCAAGGTGGTGGCCAAGCTCACCCAGAAGGAACCGCGCATTCAGGCGCGACGGGACTTGCGGCGGCTGAAGCAGCTGCTGGAGACGGGCGAGATCGCGACGAGCTCGCCGCCCAACCCTGCGCCCAAGGCCTGATCCCCTCTTTTCTCAAGGAAAACCAGATGCGAGCGCTCACCTGGCACGGCAAGCACGACGTCCGCGTGGATACGGTTCCCGATCCCGAGATCCTCAACCCACGGGACGCGATCCTCAAGATCACCTCGACCGCGATCTGCGGATCCGACCTGCACCTTTACGACGGCTATATCCCGACCATGAAGGCGGGCGACATCCTGGGCCATGAGTTCATGGGCGAGGTGGTCGAGACCGGCCCCAAGTCCACGCTCAAGAAGGGCCAGCGCGTCGTCGTCCCCTTCGTGATCGCGTGCGGCGAATGCTATTTTTGCGGCAAGCAGCAATATTCGGCCTGCGACAACTCGAACCCGGCCGACAACCAGGACATCGCCCCCAATCTGTGGGGCGCGGCACCCGCGGGGCTGTTCGGATACAGCCACATGACCGGCGGCTACCCCGGCGGCCAGGCGGAATATGTCCGCGTGCCTTTTTCGGACGTTGGCCCGATCGTGATCCCGGACGGGATCGAGGACGAAAAGGTGCTGTTCCTGTCGGACATCCTGCCCACCGGCTGGATGGCGGCGGAAAATTGCGACATCGAACCCGGCGACACGGTCGCGGTGTGGGGCTGCGGCCCGGTCGGACTGTTCGGCATCCAATCCGCGTTCGTGCTGGGTGCGCATCGGGTGATCGCGATCGACCATTTCCCCCACCGGCTGGAGCTGGCGAAGCAGATGGGCGCGGAGGTCATCAACTTCGAGCAGACCGACGTCTATGATGCGCTGATGACGATGACCGGCGGTATCGGGCCCGACGCGGTGATGGACGCGGTCGGGCTGGAGAGCCACGGGCTCTACCTCGACAACGTGGTCGACCAGATCAAGGCGTCGACCTTCCTCGGCACCGATCGGCCGCATGCACTGCGCCAGGCGATCATGGCCTGCCGCAAGGGCGGCCGGGTGTCGGTGCCCGGCGTCTACGGCGGCTTCGTCGACAAGTTCCCGTTCGGCGCGGTGATGGAGAAGGGACTGACGCTCAAGACGGGGCAGACGCACGTCCAGCGCTATCTCCCTGGGCTGCTGCAGGCGATCCTGGAGGAGAAGCTCGACACGACCTTCCTGATCTCGGACCGGATGAGCCTGGAGGAAGCCCCCAAGGGCTATGCCAAGTTCAAGAACGAGCAGAACGAATGCACCAAGGTGGTGCTGAAGCCGGACTGGGCGAAGGCCACGGCCTGAACGCCGGAGAGGAACTCGAAGCATGGCAGAAAAGCTTGCAGTGATTACCGGTGCCTCGACGGGCATTGGGTATGAGATCGCGAAGATTGCGGCAGGGGAGGGCTTCGACCTGATCCTGGTCGCCGACGAGCCCCAGATCGAAACGGCTGCGGCCACGCTGGTCGGGACTGGCGTGACGGTGGAAACGGTGCAGGCCGACCTCGCGACCTTCGAAGGCAACGACCAGTTGCTGGCGAAGATCGGCGAGCGGCCGGTGGACGTGCTCGTCGCCAACGCCGGACGCGGGCTGGGTCACGCCTTCGTCGAGCAGGACGTGGCGGCGTGGCGCAAGGTGATCGACACCAACGTCACCGGCACCACCTATCTGCTGCAGAAGATGCTGCAGCGGATGAAGGCGCGCGATGCCGGCCAGGTGCTGATCACCGGTTCGATCGCCGGGCTGATGCCGGGTGCCTACCAGGCGGTGTACAACGGCACCAAGGCGTATCTCGACAGCTTCGCCTATGCCTTGCGCAACGAGCTGAAGGACACGGGCGTGTCGATCACCGTGCTGATGCCGGGGCCGACGGAGACCGAGTTCTTCAAGCGCGCCAACATGATGGACACGCCGGTCGGCACCCAGGACAAGGACGATGCCGCGATGGTCGCGCGCACCGGCTGGGACGCGATGCAGAAGGGCACGGCGCATGTCGTCGCCGGCACCAAGAACAAGATCCAGGCGGCGGTCAGCCACGTCGTCCCGGACACCCTGCTGGCTCGCATGCACGAGAACATGGCCAAGCCCGACGGGGAGTGACCGCCTCTCTGGGCTTCCGTCGCGGCGGGAGCCCAGGGGCGGCGCACGCCTGCTGCAGAGGGTGGGCGCCTCTTGGGAGTGCTCAAGGAAAGGGGGAGCGTGGCTCCCCCTTTTCTACGTCAGCCGGCGAGCGGGGTCGGTATCGCGGCCGGCGCGGCACGTGGCTTTTCGCCCAGTGCCGCGCGGACCATCGTGTCCCAGATCTCGGCGGCGTCGGCGGTTCCCAGCGCATTGCCTGCGGTCACCATCTCCTGGCTGGGTTCGCGCAGCGCGCGCAGGATCGCTGCGGCACGCGGCAATTCGTCCGCAAGCCGGTCGTTGACCTCGGCGCTGACGACCTCGTCCGGCTCGGCATCGCCGCGGCCGTTGGGGCTGAGCGCGTGCGCCACCAGCACGCGCGCGATGCGCTCGATCGGGGAGGTGGCGGCGATATGGGTCATGGGGCTCTCCTTTGGCCGATCGAACGCGCCTGCGCGCCGCTGCGTTCCGCCGGTGGCCGTGGTTGACAAGCGCACCCCGGAAGGCACGGGGTGCGCGTGATGAACTCCCTCCAAGCTCCTGCCCCGGCCGACCGGACGGCGAGTCCGGCGAAGCCTTCGCTCGGCCGGATCGCCCTTTTTGCGACCGGCGATTTCGCCTGCAATCTCTACTGGCAGAGCCTCAGCTTCTTTCTGCTGTTCTTCTACACCGATGCGCTGCGGCTCTCGCCTGCGGTGGCGGGCATCGTGCTGCTGATCGGATCGGTGTGGGACGGGATCGCGGACCTGCTGGTCGGCATTCACGCCGAGCGCTCCCGCCGCGACTATCGCTGGTTCCTGAGCGCGGGGGCGGTGCCGCTGGGGCTGGGGTTCGTGCTGCTGTATGTGGCGCCGCCGCTGGACGGCGCTGCCTTGGTGGTGACGGTGCTGGCGATGCACCTTCTGTTCCGGGCGCTCTATGCCTTTGTGAACATCCCCTATTCGGCGATGACCGCGCGGATCACGGGGGACAGCGGGCAGCGGGCGCTGATCTCCGGTCTGCGCATGCTCTTCGGCACGGCGGCTGCTCTGGTGGTGGCGCTGGGGACCGAACGGATTGCGGCGATCCGGCCGGGAGGCTTGGGAGGGACGGAGGGGTATCTGACGGCGGCGCTGCTGTTCGGGCTCGTCGGCGCCGCGCTGCTGGTCGTCGTCGGTCGCGGATCGCCCGCCGCCTATGGCCAGGGGCAGGCGCGCGTCTCCATCCTCGCCGCGATGCGGGTGCTCGCCCGCAATCGCGCCTTCGTGACGCTCAACCTGGCGATGGCGGCGGTCGGCATGGCCGCGACGGCGCTCACCCGGTCGGTACTCTATTATTTCAGCTACGTCGTGGGCGACAGCGCAGGCGGCCCGGCAGCGCTGGCGATGATGGGCTTTGCGGGCGCGCTCTTCGTACCGATGTGGATGGCGCTCGGCGTGCGGACCGGGATGCGTGGACTCTGGTTCGCTTCTGCGGTGCTCGGGAGCGCTGCGGTCGGTGTATTTGCGGGAGCCGGTGGGTCGGATGCCTGGACGGCGCAACTGTTCCTGGTGGTGATGCAGGCGGCGCTAGTGGGCTTCAACCTCGTGTTCTGGGCCATGCTGCCGGACACGGTGGAATATGGCGAGCACCGCGCCGGGGTGCGGGTGGAGGCGCTGGGTTTCGGCGTGTCGGCGCTGGTCCAGAAATTCGCGCTGGGGCTGGCCGCCGCCCTGATGGGGCTCATCTACCAGCTGGTCGGCTATCATCCCGGCGCCGTGCAGACGGCGGAGACGGTGACGGGCATCCGGTGGGTGATGCTGGTCATGCCCGCCCTGTGCTTCGGCGCCTCGGCCGTCGTGATGTGGGCGAACCCGCTCCGGCGCGGCGCGCATGCGAAGATCGTCGCGGATCTTGCGGCACGCTCGAAGGAGAGGTGAGGCACCGTGCCCCTGCTGGCGCAGGAGCACGGTGCCGGTGGCGCGCCTCAGCCCTTGGTGAGGGTGAAGCCGCCTGAAACGCCTTCCGCTTCGGCGGAGGGTGCCACCCACAGGCGGAACAGCCCCGCCTCGACGGTGGGGCGGCCGTCGAGTCCCAGGAACTGGAGGTCGGCGCGGGTGAGGGTGAAGCGCACCTCCTGCGACTGGCCGGGTTCGAGCTTGATCTTGCGATAGCCCTTCAACTCGCGGATCGGACGGGTGAGGCTGGCGGTCTGGTCGTGGATGTAGAGTTGGACCACTTCCTCGGCGGTACGCGTGCCGCGGTTGGTGATCGTCGCCCGCACCGTCAACGTGCCGTTCCAGGAAAGCGTGCCGCCGCCCAGGTCGAGGTCCGAATATTCGATCCGGCCGTAAGTGAGCCCGTGGCCGAACGGGAAGCGGGCTGCGTTGGACGCCTCGCGGTAGTGCGTCTTGTACGGCTGGAGCGGCCCCGCTGGATTGGGGCGCCCGGTGCGCTTGTGCGCGTAGTAATAAGGCACCTGTCCCGGCACCTGCGGGAAGCTGACCGGAAGGCGTGCGGAAGGACCCTCGCGCCCGAACAGGATGTCGGCGGTGGCGGGGCCGCTCTCGGAGCCCAGGAACCAGGTCACCAGGATCGCGGGGGCGGCGAGCACTGCCCCTTCGAGCGCAAGCGCGCGGCCGTTCTTGAGCAGCACCACGATCGGCTTGCCGGTCTTGGCGACGGCTTCGGCCAGGGCCTGTTGCGCCGGCGGGATCACCACCAGGTTGCGCGACTGCGCCTCGCCCGACATGTCCTGGCTCTCGCCGATCGCGAGCACGACGATGTCGGCGGCATTCGCGGCGGCGATCGCAGCCTCGATGCCGCCTGGCAGCGGCGCGGTCACTCCGGAGCCTGCCGTTGCCGTCACCAGCGAGGGATCCGCCATCGCCTGGCGCACGCCGGTCAGCAGGTCGACCGCCTCGGCGTCGGAGCCATAGACGTTCCACGGGCCGATCAGGTCGTGCTTTCCTTGTGCGAACGGGCCGATCAGCGCGATCCGCTTGCCGGAACGGGGCAGGGGGAGCAGGTCACCCTCGTTCTTCAAGAGCACGATCGAGCGGCGCGCAGCCTGCCGCGCCACGGCCAGATTTCCGGCGCTCCGCACCCGCGCCTTTTCGCGGCGCGGGTCGATGCGACGGAACGGGTCGTCGAACAGGCCAAGACGAACCTTGAGTGCGAGCACGCGGCGGACCGCCTGGTCGAGCCGCGCCATCGGCACCTCGCCCGCGGCGACCAGCGACGGCAGGTGCTGCATGTAGAAGCCGCTCTGCATGCTCATGTCGACCCCGGCCAGGAAGGCGAGCTTCGTCGCCTCCCGGGCATCGGCGGCAAAGCCGTGGTCGATCAATTCCATGTCGCCGGTGTAGTCGGACACCACCAGCCCGTCGAAACCCCACTCCTTGCGCAACACGTCGTCGAGCAGCCAGGGATTGGCGGTTGCCGGAACGCCGGACAGTTCGTTGAACGAGGCCATGACCGTGCCGGAGCCCGCGTCGAAGGCGGCCTGGAAGGGCGGGAAGTAGATCTCGCGCAACGTACGCTCGGAGACGTCGACCGCTCCGTAGTCGAGCCCGGCCTCCGCTGCGCCATAGGCGGCGAAATGCTTGGCGCACGACATCACGGAATCATTGGCCCACAAGGATTTCCCCTGGAAACCGCGCACGCGCGCCGTCGCCATGTCGCGGCCGAGCCGCACGTCTTCGCCGGAACCCTCGACTCCGCGGCCCCAGCGGGCGTCGCGGGCGACGTCGACCATCGGCGCGAAGGTCCAGTCGATGCCGGCGGCGGCCGCCTCGATGGCTGCGACCCGTGCCGCCTTCTCCACCAGCTCCGGCTCGAAGCTTGCCGCCTCGGCGAGCGGCACCGGGAAGACGGTGCGAAAGCCGTGGATGACGTCTGCCGCGAACAGCAGCGGGATCTTCAGGCGGGATTCGCGAACCGCCACGCGCTGCATCTGGCGCGCCATTTCGGCACCATTGCCGTTGAAGACGCCGCCCAGCCGCCCCGCCCGGGTCTGGGCGAGCTGGGCATCGAAGGTGCCGTTGGACGCCGCGGGATTGAGCGCGTTGGCCGCGCCGCCGGCCCAGGCCGCAGCCATCAGCGTCAGCTGCCCGGCCTTCTCCTCGACCGTCATCTTTCCGATCAGAGCCTCGATGAAAGCGGGGAGCCCCTGGCTCTCGTCCGCGACCGTCCGCAGCAGTGCATGCGCGGGACTCGCGCGCCAAGCGGTCAACGCAGCCGCTCCCATCACCATCGCACGCCTGGAAATGCGCAGGTCGTTCATCAGAAATCCTCCCGGAAAATGGCGTTCCAATGCGGCTGTGGCCCGGCTTGTTTCGCCTTCTTGCCCACCGCGTCAAATTGATGTAACCGGTTACACATACAGTGATCAGCGGCGCAACAGCAAGTCGTTGGCGGGACCGGAAGTGCCGGTCTGGGTTTTGGAAGGACGTCGGGAAGGGCAATGGCGCACGCCACCATCCGTGATGTGGCTCGGGAGGCGGACGTCTCCGTTGCCTCCGTTTCGCGCGTCCTCAACGGACACAGCAACGTCCGGCCGGCGGTACGCGAGCGCGTGCAGGCCGTTGCGGCGGCCCTCGGCTACGTCCCGCACGCGGGCGCCCGTAACCTCAGCCTGGCCCGCACGAACGCCATCGGCGTCATGCTCCCGGATCTTCACGGCGAATTCTTCTCCGAGACTGCGCGCGGCATCGACAGCGAGGCGTCGACGCGCGGGCTGCAACTGCTGCTCTCCAATGCGCATACGAACCCCGCGCGTGCGATCGAGACGCTGCGTACGATGCGCGGGCGCGTCGATGGCGTCATCATCATGGCGCCGGACCTCGATCCCGAGCAGTTGTTCGAGCATCTGCCGCCGAGCCTTCCCGCCGTGCTGATCAACTGCCCGGGGAATGTTGAGGGCCGCGCCGAGCTGCGGGTGGACAATGTCGCCGGCGCCGAGGCGATGGTGGACCATCTAGTGTCCACGGGACGCCGCCGGATCGTCCACCTGTCGGGGCCGGAAGGGAACTCCGAGGCGCAGGCGCGTATCGCCGGCTATCGGGCGGCGATGGCGCGCCATGGGCTCGTGCCGCGGATCCTGCCCGGCGACTTCTTCGAGGAGGCGGGTACTGCCGCTGCGGAAGCGCTGCTCGGCGAACTCGATGGCCCGGAGGCGCCCGACGCGCTGTTCGCGGCCAATGACATGATGGCGATCGGCGCGATGATGCGCCTTCGCCGCGCCGGGGTCGCCGTACCCGGGCGCATCGCAATTGCCGGCTTCGACGATGTGCCGCTCGCGCGGCTGATCTCGCCGGCTCTCACCACCATGCGCGTCGGCATCGCCGGAATCGGCGCGCGTGCGGTCGTCCGGCTGGCAGCACTGATCGCGGGAGGGCTCGACCATGCGGTCGAGCCGCGAACTCCCGAACTGATCGTGCGCGAAACCAGCGGGCCGGCCATCAACACAGAACAACCGGCAGGCAGGGAATAAGGGCAAAATCATGAGTAGGACCAAGGCTTTGCGGCTAGCGCTCGCGGGCGCGACGATGCTGGCAGCCAGCACGGCAGTGATCACGCCGGCAGCGGCACAGGTCGGGCAGGCATCGCTGCGCGGTACCATCATCGCCCCCGCGGACAATCCCGTGGTGGAGGTCACCGTCGTCGAGGTCTCGACCGGCTTCCGGCGGACCGTGGTCGCGGGCGCGGACGGCAGCTACAACTTCGCGTCGCTGCGGGCGGGCACCTACCGGCTCGAGATCAAGCTGCAGAACGGCACCCGCAACTCCGACAACTTCACCCTCAACGTCGGCCAGAACGCAGGCCTGGACCTCGACCTGAGCGCCGACCAGGGCGCCGGGGCTCCGGCAGCCGAGCAGCCGCAGGATGGCGGCCAGGCGGCCGATACCGCGGATACCAGCGGGGACGTGATCGTGACGGGCAGCCGCCTGCGCTCGCTGACCGGCGGGCAGGTGGGCATCAACATCACCACCCGGCTGATCGAGCAGCTGCCGCAGAACAGCCGCAACTTCCTCGCCTTCGCCGATCTGGCGCCGGGCGTCCGCTTCATCGAGGGGTCGGACGGCTCCTCGCGCATCCAGGGCGGCGCGCAGGGCAGCAACTCCGTCAACGTGTTCATCGACGGCGTCAGCCAGAAGGACTATGTCCTGCGTGGCGGCCTGACGGGCCAGGACTCGTCGCCGGGCAATCCGTTCCCGCAGCTCGCGATCGGCGAGTATCAGGTGATCTCCTCCAACTACAAGGCGGAGTTCGACCAGGTCGGGTCGGTGGCGATCACCGCCACGACCAAGTCGGGTACCAACGAGTTCCACGGCGAAGGCTTCTTCGACTACACCGACGAGAGCCTGCGCGACCGTCGCCCGACCGAAATCTATCCGACCAAGATCGACAAGGTGAAGACGACCGACAAGCAGTTCGGCGTCGCGCTGGGCGGTCCGATCGTGAAGGATCTCGCGCACTTCTTCGTGAGCTACGAAGGCAAGCGGCGTGAAGTGCCGGTCGACGTTCTGCCTGCAAACGGCATCTCGGTCGACAGCCTGCCGGAGCAGTATCGCGACCAGTTCGGTACCTACAGCTCCACCTTCAAGCAGGATCTGTATTTCGGCAAGATCGACATCACGCCGACCGACAGCGACCTGATCGAGTTCACGGGCAAGTACCGCAACGAATCCGGCCTGCAGATCAGCAACGGCATCGCGGCCTATTCGACCGCGACGCTCAGCAAGGTCGAGGAAATCCGCGGCACCGCCCGTTGGCAGCATACTGCGGACAACTGGATCAACGACTTCCGCGTCGGCTACGAGGATGTGAGCTGGGCGCCCCGGCCGGCGACGGACGGCATCAGCCAGCAGTTCCGCCGTTCCGAGGTGAACGGCAGCTCGATCAACACCTACAACCTGTTCCGCATCGGTGCGGGCCTGAACTTCCAGGACAAGGGCCAGACCGGCTGGACCGTCCAGAACGACTTCACCTGGACCGGCTTCGACGGCCACACGATCAAGGCCGGCGTGAAGAGCAAGTGGGTCAAGCTCAATACGCTTGAGCAGAACCTCCTCAACCCGCTCTACAGCTACGACCTTAACCTTCCGGTCGCGGATGGCTTCAACGACGACATCCCGTACCAGCTTCAGTTCGGTGCGGTCGGTTCGCTCGGCGACCCTCGCATCCGTTCGAAGAACTGGCAGCTCGGCTTGTACCTTCAGGACGACTGGGACGTCACCGACCGGCTGACGCTGAACCTGGGCCTGCGCTGGGACTACGAGCGGACGCCGGCGTTCCTCAACTATGTCACCCCGGACGAGGATCTGACGGCGATCTCGCCGGAGAACTACCCGAACCTCATCAACGCCGACTACGACATCAACGATTATATCTCGAACGGGAACAATCGTAAGGCGTTCAAGGGCGCCTGGCAGCCGCGCGTGGGCTTTACCTACCGCTTCGACGAGGCGGGTCGCTTCTCGGTGTTCGGCGGCTACGGCCGGTCGTACGACCGTAACCAGTTCGACTTCCTGCAGCAGGAGCTGGCCACCGGCCGCTTCCAGCGTCGCACCTTCCTGTTCCAGGGTGCCGACACGCAGAACCCGTGCCTGCCGACCAACCCGGTCTGCATCGCCTGGGATCCGGCATATCTGACGGAAGAAGGCCGTCAGCAGCTGGCAGCGCGCGGCACGGCGGGCGGGCGCGAGTTCCGCTTCATCAACAACGACCTGAAGGTTCCGTACTCGGATCAGTTCAGCCTCGGTCTGCGCGGCCGGTTTCAGCCGGTCGAGCTGGAAGTCGGCTACACCCGCATCGTCAGCAAGGACGGCTTCGTCTACCTGCAGGGCAATCGTCGCCCCGACGGCTCGTTCTTCGCACCGTCGCCGACCACGGGCGCGCCGCAGGGCCCGGGCAACTTCTCGCCGGCCGGCTACGGGTCGATCATTATCGGCGACAACGGGCTCGAGACGAAGGCAGACTCGGCATATTTCAAGCTGACCAAGGTCTATTCGGCTGAGTCGCCGTGGAGCCTGGATGCGACCTACACCTACACCGAGGCGGAGGATAACCGCCCGAACGGGGACCAGGCCGCATACTTCCTGCTCGATTTCCCGAGTGCGGCCGATTACCCGTTCGTTCGCTCCGGTGCCGTGCCGCGGCATCGCTTCGTGGTGGCGGGCAGCGTGGATCTGCCGATCGACATGTCGATCTCCGCGAAGTTTCAGATCGAATCGCCGACCTACCTGCGGGCGCTGGTCGATCGGGCGGATCCGTACGAGCGCGTGATCGTCGGTGCAGAGGCGCTCGGCTCGGGCGATCGTTGGGGCCGTCGCCAGCTCGACCTGGCGATCACCAAGTACGTGCCGCTCAACTTCCTCTATGATCAGGCGCGTCTTCGCTTCCGGCTCGACATCATCAACCTGATGAACGACCGCAACTATGTCGACTTCAACAACAGCCCAGACGACACGACGCGGACCCCCGGTTCGCCGAGCGTCTATCGGGAGCGTTCCACCTACAGCATCGGCGGGAACCCGCCGCGCACGGTGAAGCTCTCCGCGGGCTTCTCCTTCTAACTCTCCCTGCTCTGGCGGGCGGTGCTGTCGCGCCGCCCGCCAGTTTTGTTGTTCTGCGTTTTTGAAAGGGGTCCCATGCTCGACCGGCGACAGCTTCTTCTGGCCGGGGCGAGTGGTGCGACAGGCCTGCTGGCGGGCTGTGCGCAGACGGAGCGCCTGCTGAGCGCGGCGCTGGGGCCGCTTCCGACGCCCGTGCCCGAGGACGGCGTCGAACTGCCGAGGCTGGTTGCCGAAATCCAGCAGCGCACCTTCCGATATTTCTGGGAAACCACCGATCCGAAGACCGGTCTTGCGCCGGATCGCTGGCCGACCCCCTCGTTTGCGTCGATCGCGGCAGTGGGCTTTGCGCTGACCGCCTATCCGATCGGCGTCGTGCATGGCTGGGTGACGCGAGCCGCGGCGCGGACGCGCACGCTGGCGACGCTCGAGTTCTTTGCCAACGCGCCGCAAGGACCGGGTGAAACCGGCTTCAGCGGCTACAAGGGCTTCTTCTACCACTTCCTGGGCGTGACCAGGGGGCATCGCTTCGCCCGAGCAGAGCTTTCGACCGTCGACACGGCGCTGCTGCTGGGCGGCATTCTCTTCGCTCAAAGCTGGTTCGACGGCGATCATCCCGACGAAGTGCGCATCCGCGCGCTCGCAGACCAAATCTATGCCGCGGTCGAGTGGAACTGGATCACCCCGCGGGCACCGTTCCTGTCGATGGGCTGGCACCCTGAGAGCGGGTTCATCCGCCACGACTGGGAAATCTACAACGAGGGCATGCTCCTCTATGTGCTGGCGCTGGGCTCCCCCACCCATGCGTTGCCGGCGGAGACCTGGGATGCATGGTCGCAACAGTTCGAACCCAGTTGGACAGGGCGCTTCGGCGGCGATCCCTATCTGCATTTCGCCCCCATGTTCGGGCACCAGTACAGCCACGTCTGGATCGACTTTCGCGGCATCCGCGACACCTACATGACGGGCAAGGACCTCGACTATTTCGAGAACAGCCGCCGGGCGACCTATGCGCAGCGCGCCTACGCTGCCGACAACCCCGCCGGCTGGACCGGCTATAGCGCGGACGTGTGGGGGCTGACCGCCTGCGACGGCCCGGGTGATTTCAAGGTGCGCCTCGGCGGACGGGAGCGGGAGTTCTTCAGCTATTCCGCTCGCGGTCCCGGCGACCGGGACGACGGTACGCTGGCGCCAACGGCCGCGCTGGGATCGATCGCTTTCGCGCCCGAGATCGTCGTGCCCGCGGTGGAGGCGATGCACGCCCGCTATGGCGCAGCCATCTATGGGAAGTACGGCTTCCTCGATGCGTTCAACCCGACGATGACCGCGCCGGAGGTGGGACTGAAGCACGGCAAGGTCGTGCCCGGCGTCGGCTGGGTCGATGTCGACTATCTCGGCATCGACCAGGGGCCGATCGTCTGCATGATCGAGAATTGGCGTTCCGGCCTCATCTGGAAGACCATGCAGAAGAACCCGCACATCCGCCGCGGGCTTGAGCGGGCGGGCTTCACCGGCGGCTGGCTCGCCGCAGCCGGAAACGCCGGCGCCTAGCTTGTCCTGGAGGCACCGGCGGAGCGGGCTAGTTCTTGGTCGCCCCCACCTTGGTGTAGGGGACGAACTCGCTCAGGCCGATCGAGCCGGACGAGAAGCGGCTGGTCCGGCTCACCAACTGGACGATGTCGATGTTGCACAACTGCGACGTGAACGTCTTGGTGACGAGGATGTCGTCGTTGTCGAGGGTCGAGGCGCCGGAGGGACGATTGACGTACAAAGTACCGTTGTTCATCCGATACAGGATCGCAGTCCGGTCGATGATCTCGGTCGAGCGGATGTCGCGCAGGTTGATGCACTTGACGGGTTCTCCCGCCGTGCGCCCTTCGAGCGCCTTGGCGAGTTTGGCCTCGTAGCGGCTGTTGTCCTGGGGCGCGGCAGAGGCGGTGCCACCGGCAAGCAGCGCGGCGGCGAGAAGAGCGAAACGGAGACGCATCGCGGATACCTTTCGTTGATTGCTACGCAAATGCCACAGCGGTGCTGAACGATCGATGAGCAAGATTGTCCCGCGGCTTCATCCGGGCTAGTTGAAACAAAATTACAGGCAGACGGCCACCAGACGCCGCGCCTGCGAGGAGAGAGAGCCGATGCGTTTCATCGACCATGTCGTTGCGCGAGCCGACGACGCGCCAGCCGGCGGCCGCACGGGCCGCGTGTTCGATCCCAACAGCGGCCAGGTGCAGGCGGAGGTGCGGCTGGGGTCGCGGGCCGACCTCGACCGGGCGGTAGCCGCAGCCGAGGCGGCGCAGCCCGGCTGGGCCGCGACCAACCCGCAGCGCCGGGCTCGCGTCATGTTCCGCTTCAAGGAACTGGTCGAGGCGGAGATGGACAGCCTCGCACGGCTGCTGTCCTCCGAACATGGCAAGGTGCTGGCGGATTCGCGCGGCGACATCCAACGGGGCCTCGAGGTGGTGGAGTTCGCCTGCGGCATCCCCCACGCGCTGAAGGGCGAGTATAGTCTGGGGGCAGGGCCGGGGATCGACGTCTTCTCCATGCGCCAGCCGATCGGCATCGGCGCCGGCATCACCCCGTTCAACTTCCCCGCGATGATCCCGATGTGGATGTTCGGCATCGCGATCGCCTGCGGCAACGCCTTCATCCTCAAACCCAGCGAGCGCGATCCGAGCGTACCGGTGCGCCTGGCCGAACTGATGCTGGAGGCGGGCGCGCCGGAGGGCATTTTGCAGGTCGTGCACGGGGACAAGGAGATGGTCGACGCGATCCTCGACCATCCCGCCATTGCCGGCGTCAGCTTCGTCGGCAGCTCCGACATCGCGCACTACGTGTACCGCCGCGGGGCCGAGGCGGGGAAGCGCGTCCAGGCAATGGGCGGGGCCAAGAACCACGGCGTGGTGCTGCCCGATGCCGACCTCGACCAGGTGGTCGCCGACCTGGCGGGGGCGGCGTTCGGTTCGGCGGGCGAGCGCTGCATGGCGCTGCCGGTGGTGGTGCCGGTTGGCGATCGTACCGCGGAAGCGCTGCGGGAGAAGCTGATCCCGGCGATCGAGGCGCTTCGCGTCGGGGTCTCGACGGACCCGGAGGCGCATTACGGGCCGGTGGTCACGGCCGAGCACCGCGCGCGGATCGAGGGCTGGATCCAGCGAGGCGTCGAAGAGGGTGCCGAACTCGTAGTCGACGGCCGCGGCTTCTCGCTGCAAGGGCACGAGCAGGGCTTCTTCATCGGCCCCTCGCTGTTCGACCGCGTAACGCCGGACATGGCGAGCTATCGCGAGGAGATCTTCGGCCCGGTACTCCAGATCGTCCGCGCGCCCGATTTCGAGACGGCGTTGAAACTCCCCTCGCGGCATCAATACGGCAACGGCGTGGCGATCTTCACCCGCAACGGCCACGCCGCGCGCGAATTCGCCGCGCGGGTCAACGTCGGCATGGTGGGCATCAACGTGCCGATCCCCGTGCCGGTCGCCTACCACAGCTTTGGCGGGTGGAAGCGCTCGGGCTTCGGCGACTCCAACCAGCACGGCATGGAGGGCGTCCGCTTCTGGACGAAGGTGAAGACAGTCACCCAGCGCTGGCCGGATGGGTCGGCGCTGCCGACCGGAAGCGAGGATGGCGGGCCCAGCCGCGTGCAGGACGCCTTCGTCATCCCGACGATGGGGTGATCTGCCCATCCAGCCGTAAGGCCGATCGACCGGAACGACACAGACGAGTTGTACCCTGAACATGACAAACCAGTTCGCCCTCACCGAAGACCAGCGCGAGATCCAGGATCTGGCGCGGCGGTTCACCGCCGATCGCATCACGCCGCATGCAGGCGAGTGGGACGAGAAGCACATCTTCCCGCGCAACACGATCAAGGCGGCCGCCGAGCTCGGCTTCGCCGCCATCTACGTGTCGGAGGAGCAAGGAGGCATCGGCCTCGGCCGGCTGGAGGCGGCGCTGATCATGGAGGCGATGGCTTATGGCTGTCCCTCCACCAGCGCGTTTATCTCCATCCATAACATGGCGTCGTGGATGCTCGACCGGTTCGGGTCGGACGCGCTCAAGGCCAAGTACCTGCCGGACCTCGTCACGATGGAGCGGATGGCGAGCTATTGCCTGACCGAGCCGTCATCCGGCTCCGACGCGGCGGCGCTGCGAACGCGGGCCGTGCGCGAGGGCGACGACTATGTGCTGACCGGCACCAAGCAGTTCATCTCCGGCGCGGGCGAGAACGACGTCTACCTCGTCATGGCACGGACCGGTGAGGAGGGGCCGCGCGGCATCTCCTGCTTCGTGGTGGAAAAGGAGATGCCGGGCGTCTCCTTTGGCGCGCAGGAGCGCAAGCTCGGGTGGCACTCCCAGCCGACCGCGCAGGTGAACCTGGACGGCGTGCGCGTGCCGGCCGAGAACCTGGTGGGACAGGAGGGCGAGGGGTTCCGCTTCGCGATGATGGGGCTCGACGGGGGGCGACTGAACATCGGCGCCTGTTCGCTGGGGGGCGCGCAGCGCTGCCTGGACGAGGCGATCCGCTACACCCGCGATCGCAAGCAGTTCGGCCGTGCCATCGCCGACTTCCAGAACACCCAGTTCACGCTCGCCGACATGGATACCGAGCTGCAAGCGGCTCGGGCGCTTCTCTATACCGCGGCGGCCAAGGTCACTGCCGAGGCGCCGGACAAGACGCGCTTTGCCGCGATGGCCAAACGCTTCGCCACGGACACGGGATCGTCCGTGGTCGATCGTGCGCTCCAGCTTCATGGCGGCTACGGCTATCTGATGGACTATCCGATCGAACGTTTTTGGCGCGACCTGCGCGTCCATTCGATCCTGGAGGGGACGAACCAGGTGATGCGCATGATTGTGGGCCGGGAACTGGTGCGCGAATGAGCGGCGAGGTCCTGACGGCAGTAGAGGGCAAGGCCGGACGTATCCGGCTCAACCGACCGCGGGCGCTCCACGCGCTGAACGAGGCGATGTGCGCCACCATGCTGGAGGCGATCGAAGCTTGGCGCGGGGACGCGGGCGTGGAGATCGTGCTGATCGACCACGCGGAGGGTCGCGGATTCTGCGCCGGGGGCGACGTGCGGCGCGCCGCGGAGAGCGGCAAGGGCGACGGCGTCGAGGCGCGGGCGTTCTTCGCGACCGAATACCGGCTCAACCATCGGCTCTTCACCTATGCCAAGCCGGTCGTCGCGTTCATGGACGGGGTGGTGATGGGCGGCGGCGTCGGTATCTCGCAGCCGGCGCGCTTCCGGATCGCGACCGAGAACACGCTGTTCGCCATGCCCGAGACCGCAATCGGCCTGTTCCCCGACGTGGGCGGCGGCTGGTATCTGTCGCGCTTGCCGGGCAGGATCGGCCAGTATCTCGCGCTGACCGGCGCCCGCATCCGCGGTGCCGAATGCCACGCGCTGGGCCTCGCCACCCACTATATCCCTGCCGATCGGCTGGAGACCGCCAAGGCGCGGCTGAGCGAGGCGCCGCAGGAAGCCGCTGGCATTCTCGACGCACTCTCGGATGAGCCCCCGTCCGCGGCGATCCTGGAGCATCGGGAGGCGATCGATCGCCTGTTCGCGTCGGATCGACTGGAGGACATCCTGGCGGCGTTGGAGGCGGATGGCGGCGACTGGGCAACCGAGCAACTGTCGGTGCTGCGCAGCCGATCGCCGCTGTCGATGAAGGTCTCGCTCAAGCTGCTGCTCGAAGGTGCGACCATGCCGACCTTCGAAGACGAGATGCGCCAGGAATATGCGGTGGCTGCCCACATCGTGCAGCGCCCCGACTTTGCCGAAGGGGTGCGCGCGGTGCTGGTCGACAAGGACAATGCGCCCCGCTGGGACCCGGCGACGCCCGAAGGCGTGACCGACCACATGATCGACCGAATCTTCGCACCCCTGGACGCGGAGAGCGAATGGAGCCCCGAGGGCTGAAGGAGACCTGCATTGGCTGAATATGGGACCATCCTGGTCGAGCAGCGCGAGGCGGTGACGCTGATCACGCTCAACCGGCCAAAGGCGCTCAACGCGCTCAATGCGCAGGTGCTCGCCGACCTGATCGCCGCGCTTGCCGCCTTCGACGCGGATGCCTCGCAGGGTTGCGCGGTCATCACCGGCAGCGAGAAGGCGTTCGCCGCGGGCGCCGACATCAAGGAAATGGCGGAGATGGGCTTTGCCGACATGTACGGCACCAACCATTTCGCCGGGTACGAGCGGATCACCGCCACCCGCAAGCCGGTGATCGCGGCGGTCGCGGGCTATGCGCTGGGCGGCGGCTGCGAACTGGCGATGATGTGCGACTTCATCCTTGCCGCCGACACCGCGAAGTTCGGCCAGCCCGAGATCAAGCTCGGCGTTTCGCCGGGCATGGGCGGGTCGCAGCGGCTGGTGCGCGCCGTCGGCAAGGCCAAGGCGATGGAGATGTGCCTGACCGGCCGGATGATGGATGCCGAGGAAGCGGAGCGGGCCGGGCTGGTCAGCCGCGTCGTGCCTGCCGCCGAACTGGTGGAGGAGGCGGTGAAGACCGCCGCCACCATCGGCAGCATGGCGCCACTGGCGGTCAAGGCGAACAAGGAGATGGTGAACGCCGCCTTCGAGACCGGGCTTGCCCAAGGCATCCAGTTCGAGCGCCGGCTGTTCCACGGGCTCTTCGCCACCGCAGACCAGAAGGAAGGCATGGCCGCCTTCGTCGAGAAGCGGCCGGGCAATTGGACGGGCCGCTGAGGCAGGCGGGGAGAGGGTAGCATATGGCACGGATCGGCTTCATCGGCCTGGGCAACATGGGCGGCGGCATGGCCGCGAACCTGGCGAAGGCAGGGCACGACGTCCGCGCCTTCGACCTTTCGCAAGAGGCGCTGGAGCGTGCCCGCAAGGCTGGATGCCTGCCGACGGAGAGCGCGCGGGCGGCTGCCGAGGGCGCGGAGGCGGTGGTGACGATGCTCCCGGCAGGGCGGCACGTCGCACAAGTCTATGAGGAAGCCGTGTTCGGCGCGGCCGCGCCTGGGGCGGTGCTGATCGACAGCTCCACCATCGACGTCGCGACCGCGCGCCAGCTGGCCGAGGCGGCGACGGCCAAGGGGCTGCTCGCCGTCGATGCGCCGGTCTCCGGCGGGATCGCCGGCGCGGCGGCCGGCACGCTGACCTTCATGGTCGGCGGAAGCGAGGAGGCATTCGCGGCCGCCCAGCCGCTGTTACAGGCGATGGGCAAGGCGGTGATCCATGCAGGCGGGGCGGGAGCCGGGCAGGCGGCCAAGGCCTGCAACAACATGCTGCTGGGCGCGACCATGATCGCCACCTGCGAGGCGTTCGTCCTGGCCGAGCGGCTGGGGCTCGACCCGCAGACCTTCTACGACATCAGCTCGGCAAGTTCCGGGCAGAGCTGGTCGATGACGACCTATTGCCCCGTGCCGGGCGTGGGTCCCGAGACGCCGGCAGATCACGACTACCAGGGCGGGTTCGCCGCCGCGCTGATGCTCAAGGACCTGCGGCTGGCGCTGGACGCGGCGAGCGGCGCCAATGTCGACACGCCGATGGGCGCGCGGGCAGCGGAGCTCTATGGCAGCTTCGTGGCGCAAGGGGGTGCCGCCACCGATTTTTCCGGCATCATCCGGATGCTCGGCCGGCAGAGCTGAGGGCAAGCGCCGCCAAGCAGTGCTTGGCGGCGCAGCTTGTTTTTTGACTTGGCTTCCCGGGCACCGGGCGACAGGAGCTGGTCTTCCAACACGGTGGACCGATGCGCCTTCTCTTTGCTCCCATTCTTGCCGGTGCGAACCTACCGGATCGCCTGCTCGCCTGCCTGGGCGGGGTGCTCGGGATCGCGCTCACCAGTGCGATCAGCTTCTGGGCGCTCGGCGACGCGACGTCACTGCCGCTGCTCGTTGCGCCCATGGGCGCGGCGGCCGTGCTGGTGTTCGCGGTGCCGGCAAGCCCGCTCGCCCAGCCCTGGTCCGTCGTCGGCGGCAACATCGTTTCGGCGCTGGTGGGGGTGACGGCGGCGAAGTTGGTGCCGGTGCCGCACCTGGCGGCGGGGATCGCGGTGGGCGGCGCGATCCTGGCAATGTCACTGCTGCGCTGCCTCCACCCGCCCGGCGGCGCCGCGGCATTGACGGCGGTGGTGGGAGGCCCTGCGGTGCTGTCGGCCGGCTATGGTTTCGCGTTCGTGCCCGTGGGCATCAATGCCGTGCTGCTGATGGTGGCGGGCGTCCTGTTCCACCGCTTTTCCGGGCACTCCTACCCGCACCGGCCGGTGCCGGTCGCGCCACGTGCGCCCTTGCCCGTCGAAAGCGTCCCGCACCCGGAGGATCTGGACCGCGCGCTGGAGGACCTCGGCGAGACGTTCGACGTCAGCAAGGAAGACCTCGACCTGCTGTTCCAGCGGGTGGAGCATCATGCGAACGAGAGGCGCGCGCGCAAGCGATCCTAAGCGCGCTCCGTGCTCCCGTGTTCGCTGATCAATCGCGACCGGCGATCGTCGCGCCGACATGCTCCTGGCCGCGGGCCTCGGCGAGCTTCTCCTGCCGTTGCCGCTCGGCATAACGGGCGCGATCCTCGTCGCTGCGCTGGTGGAAGCAGGCGGGGCAGCTGACGCCTTCCTCGAAGAGCGGTGACGCCCGATCGGCGACGCTCACCGGCATGCGGCAGGCATGGCACAATGCGTGGCTGCCTGGCGCCAGGCCATGACCCACCGCGACCCGCTGGTCGAAGACGAAGCACTCGCCGTTCCATCGGCTGTCCGTTTCCGGCACCGTCTCCAGATATTTCAGGATGCCGCCCTTGAGGTGATAGACCTCGTCCACGCCCTCCGCCCGCAGCAGCGCCGTCGCCTTTTCGCAGCGGATGCCGCCGGTGCAGAACATCGCGACCTTGCTCTTGCCCGCCAGCAGTTCGTCGCGGTGCTCGCGGAACCAGCGCGGGAAGTCGCGGAAGCTCTCCGTGTGCGGATCGACGGCCCCTTCGAAGGTGCCGACCGCCACCTCATAGGCGTTGCGCGTGTCGATCAGCACCACCTCCGGATCGGCGATCAGGTCGTTCCATTCCTCGGGCGCGACATAGGCGCCGACCTGGCCGACGGGATCGATCTCCGGCTCGCCCATGGTAACGATCTCCTGCTTCAGCCGCACCTTCATGCGGTGGAAGGGCATAGTCGCCGCGCGCGACTCCTTGTGCTCCAGTTCCGCGCAGCCCGGCAGCGCGCGGATAGCGGCGAGCGCCCCCTCGATAGCCGCATCCGTGCCCGCGATCGTGCCGTTGATCCCCTCCGGCGCGAGCAGCAGCGTGCCTTTCACGCCGAGGCTGCAGCACGTCTGGGTGAGGGGCCCCCGCAACGCGGCCGGGTCGGCGAAGGAGGTAAAGCGGTACAGCGCGACGACGCGGATCGGCAACGGATCGGACACGGTGGTTCTCGGGAAGATGGGGATTGCCGCTGCTCTAGAGGATCACGTCGTCGCCCGCCAGCGGCGCCGCAGCGCTTTTCGGCTGTTTCACGCACGCGCAACTTTCGTTCGCGAAAACGCGTGCTACACTCGGGCAAAACAGAACGAATGGAGAGGCCATTTGACCCCGGACTTCGACTTCGCGCTCGGCGAGATGGCCGACGCGATCCGCGAGACCACACGCCGCTTCTCTGCGGACCGGATCGCGCCCCTTGCCGCGCGGGTGGATGCGGAAGACTGGTTCCCGCGCGACCTGTGGCCCGAGATGGGTGCGCTCGGCCTGCACGGCATCACCGTGGAGGAAGAGTTCGGCGGGCTGGGCCTTGGCTATCTCGAGCATGTCGTCGCGGTCGAGGAAGTCAGCCGCGCCTCCGCCTCGGTCGGGCTGAGCTATGGCGCGCACTCCAACCTGTGCGTCAACCAGATCCGCCGCTGGGGCAATGTCGAGCAGAAGGCGAAGTACCTGCCCAAGCTGGTGTCGGGCGAGCATGTCGGCAGCCTGGCGATGTCCGAGGCGGGCGCCGGCTCCGACGTGGTGTCGATGAAGCTGCGCGCGGAGGCGGTCGATGGCGGATTTCGCCTCAACGGCACGAAGTTCTGGATCACCAATGCGGCCTATGCCGACACGCTGGTGGTCTATGTCAAGACCGGCGAGGGAAGCCGCGGCATCACCGCCTTCCTGATCGAGAAGGACATGGCCGGCTTCTCGATCGGGCAGAAGATCGACAAGATGGGCATGCGCGGCAGCCCCACTGCGGAACTAGTGTTCAACGACTGTTTCGTGCCGGCCGAGAATGTGATGGGGCCGCTCAATGGCGGCGTCGGCGTGCTGATGTCGGGACTCGATTACGAGCGGGCGGTGCTGGCCGGTATCCAGCTCGGCATCATGCAGGCGTGCCTGGACGTGGTGATCCCGTTTGTACGCGAGCGGCGCCAGTTCGGCCGTCCAATTGGCGAGTTCCAGCTGATGCAGGCCAAGGTCGCCGACATGTACGTCGCGCTCAATTCGGCCCGGGCGTATGTGTATGCGGTGGCGCGCAGCTGCGATGCGGGGCGGACGACGCGCTTCGACGCGGCCGGCGCGATCCTGCTGGCGAGCGAGAATGCGGTGAAGGTCGCACTGGAGGCGATCCAGGCGCTCGGCGGGGCGGGCTATACCAAGGACTGGCCAGTCGAGCGCTTCCTGCGCGACGCCAAGCTGCTGGACATCGGCGCGGGGACGAACGAGATCCGGCGGATGCTGATTGGGCGGGAATTGATCGGCCACAACCCGACGGTGGCGCAGTGATCCTCCCCGGCACGGCGAGGGGGACCGCCGGCGCAGCCGCTGGTCGAGGGGGCATGCCGCATCCGCCTCGCTTGCCGCACGCCCCCTCCACCAGCCTGCGGCTGGTCCCCCTCCCCGCGAACGGGGAGGAGCTGTCGTGAGCGCACCCGTCCTATCCACCAACGTCGCGCCGGATAGCGAGACGTTCAAAGCCAACTCCGCGCACAACCGCGCGCTGGCCGAGCGGCTGCGCGCCGACGTCGCTGCGGCCGCGCAAGGCGGCGGCGAGCGCGCCCGCGAGCGCCACACCGCGCGCGGCAAGCTGCTGCCGCGGGAGCGCGTCGAGCGGCTGCTCGATCCCGGCTCGCCCTTCCTGGAGATCGGCCAGCTCGCCGCACACGACCTCTACGGCGGCGAGGTGCCGGGCGCCGGGGTGATCGCTGGCATCGGCCGCGTCTCCGGCCGGCAGGTGATGATCGTCTGCAACGACGCGACGGTGAAAGGCGGGACCTATTACCCGCTCACCGTCAAGAAGCACTTGCGCGCGCAGGAGATCGCCGAGGCCAACCGGCTGCCGTGCATCTATCTGGTCGACAGCGGCGGCGCGAACCTGCCGCACCAGGCCGAGGTGTTTCCGGATCGCGACCACTTCGGCCGCATCTTCTTCAACCAGGCCAACATGTCGGCGCTCGGCATTCCGCAGATCGCCTGCGTGATGGGTAGTTGCACCGCGGGCGGCGCCTATGTGCCCGCCATGTCGGACGAGAGCGTGATCGTGCGCAATCAGGGCACGATCTTCCTCGCCGGCCCGCCGCTGGTGAAGGCGGCGACGGGCGAGGAGATCAGCGCCGAGGAACTGGGCGGGGCGGAGACCCACGGCCGCACCTCCGGCGTGGTCGATCATGTCGCCGAGAACGACGAGCACGCGCTGACGATCGTGCGCGACATCGTCTCGACGCTGCCGCCGCCCGCGCAAGCGAGCGTCAACCGCCAGCCGCCGCGCCCGCCCAGGCTCGATCCGCAGGAGCTCTACGGCATCGTGCCGCAGGACGTGCGCGCGCCCTATGACGTGCACGAGGTGATCGCACGACTGGTCGACGGCAGCGAGTTTCACGCGTTCAAGCCGCTCTATGGCAGCAGCCTGGTGTGCGGCTTCGCGCACATCTGGGGGCAGCCGGTCGCGATCCTCGCCAACAACGGCGTGCTGTTCAGCGAAAGCGCGGTCAAGGGCGCGCACTTCATCGAGCTCGCCTGCCAGCGCCGCGTGCCGCTGCTGTTCCTCCAGAACATCTCGGGCTTCATGGTCGGCGGCAAATATGAGGCGGAAGGAATCGCCAAGCACGGCGCCAAGCTGGTGACCGCGGTCGCGACCGCCTCGGTGCCCAAGATCACGGTGCTGATCGGCGGCAGCTTCGGCGCCGGCAACTACGGCATGTGCGGGCGGGCCTATAGCCCGCGCTTCCTGTTCAGCTGGCCCAACAGCCGCATCAGCGTGATGGGCGGCGAGCAGGCAGCGAGCGTGCTCGCCACCGTCCACCGCGATGCTGCCACCTGGTCGCCGGAGGAAGCGGAGGCGTTCAAGGCGCCGGTTCGTCAGAAGTACGAGGACGAGGGCAACCCCTGGCACGCCACCGCCCGGCTGTGGGATGATGGCATCATCGATCCGGTGCAGACCCGCGACGTGCTGGGGCTCGCGCTGGCGGCGACGCTGGAAGCGCCGATCCCGGAGACGCCGCGCTTCGGCGTGTTCCGGATGTGAGGGGCGCGGTCGGATCGGTTCCTCCCCGGAACGGGGAGGGGGACCAGCCGCAGGCTGGTGGAGGGGGAGCGCCGCGCACACTCCGTCCGGAAGTTGCGCAGGCGCGCTCGTTGCGCCGGCAAATGACCCTTCCGGAGGTACTGCTGTGGCAGCAACTCAGGGGCAGCCAGCTTGGGGTGCGTTTCCGCCGACAGCATCCTGTAGGCCCATATGTTACCGACTTCTTCTGCGCGTCTGCGTCTTTAGCGGTAGAAGTTGATGGCACCGCGCACAGCCACGGGGACAGACCGGCGCGCGACGCGGAGCGTGACCGCTTCCTCAGCGACAACGGTGTCGATGTGCTGCGCCTCTGTGCTTCCGCCGTATCGCGCGATGTTGGTTCTGCCGTCGCCGCTATTGCCGCGCGTGTGGCGCGCCCCCTCCACCAGCCTTCGGCTGGTCCCCCTCCCCGTGCCGGGGAGGAACAGGAGTTCCTATGATCACCTCCCTTCTCATCGCCAACCGGGGCGAGATCGCGTGCCGGATCATCGGCACGGCGCGGCGGTTGGGGATCCGCACTATCGCCGTCTATTCGGAGGCCGATGCGAACGCGCGGCACGTGCGGCTGGCAGACGCGGCGGTGGCGATCGGGCCGGCGGCGGCGCGCGAGAGCTATCTGGTGGGCGAGCGCATCCTCGCCGCCGCGCGCGAGAGCGGGGCGGAGGCGATCCATCCGGGCTATGGCTTCCTGTCCGAGAATGCCGACTTCGCCGAGGCGGTGGTCGCCGCCGGGCTGGTGTGGGTCGGGCCGGACGCGGCGAGCATCCGCGCGATGGGTCTGAAGGACGCCGCCAAGCAGCGGATGATCGACGCCGGCGTGCCGGTGACGCCGGGCTATCTGGGCGAGGACCAGAGCCCCGAGCGGCTGGCGACCGAGGCGCAGGCGATCGGCTATCCGGTGCTGATCAAGGCGGTGGCCGGCGGCGGCGGCAAGGGAATGCGGCGCGTCGACGATGCCGCGCAGTTCGCCGAACTGCTCCAGTCGTGCCGGCGCGAGGCGGCATCGGCGTTCGGCGACGACCGCGTACTGATCGAGAAATACATCGCCCGCCCGCGCCACATCGAGGTGCAGGTGTTCGGCGACACCCACGGCAATGTCGTCCACCTGTTCGAACGCGACTGTTCGCTCCAGCGTCGCCACCAGAAGGTCATCGAGGAAGCGCCGGCGCCCGGCATGGACCCGGTCACGCGCGAGGCGCTATGCGCGGCCGCGGTGCGCGCGGCCAAAGCCGTCGACTATGTCGGTGCCGGCACCATCGAGTTCATCGCCGACGGATCGGAAGGCCTGCGCGCCGACCGCATCTGGTTCATGGAAATGAACACCCGGCTGCAGGTCGAGCACCCGGTGACTGAGGAGATCACTGGCCAGGACTTGGTCGAGTGGCAGCTGCGGGTGGCGTCGGGCGAGCCGCTGCCCAAGCGGCAGGAGGAACTGAGCATCGACGGTTGGGCGATGGAGGCGCGGCTCTATGCCGAGGACCCCGCTCAGGACTTTCTGCCAAGCGTAGGCACACTCGAGTATTTTCGTCTCCCGAAGCTGTATGGCGGTAAGCGGTATCGGATCGAAACCGGTGTAGAGCAGGGTGACGAAGTCTCACCCTTTTACGATCCGATGATTGCGAAGTTGGTGACGAAAGGGGTTAATCGGCAGGAGGCAATCAGTAATTTAAAAGAGCTGACCGCGGACGTGCGCTGCTGGCCCGTTAAAACAAACGCCGGTTTCTTACACCTTCTTCTTTGGGACGGTGCGTTCGATGCGGGTGACATGGACACCGGTTTGATCGCACGCGAAGGGGAAGACTTGATCCCAGATGCACAAGCACCTGAAGCCGTATTGCAGGCTGTTGCGCACCTTGTAGTGGATAATGCTCTCGGGGGCACGGCAACCGACATCAGGGAGACGTGGCTTAACGTCGACCGTGGTCCACGGAGCCTTCAAGGGTTCCGCCTCAATCAAGCTCCCGCCCCAACCTTACTCCGTTTGGACGAAAGCAAACGAACATACGACGTCGTGTTTTCGGATCGAAATATTGACCATTGTCCGTGGGTTGAAAGCCGGAACGGTGGGTGGGTTGTTACTGAAGATGGCGTAACGTGGCTCTTCCGCGAACATCGTTCTTCTGGAATTGCGGCCGGAGCTGCTGCCGACGGAGCGATCCTCAGCCCGATGCCGGGTCGCGTGACTTCAGTCGAGGTCACGAACGGAGCTGTCGTCACGAAGGGCCAGCGGCTCGTGACGCTGGAGGCGATGAAGATGGAGCACGGGCTGGTCGCGCCCTTCGATGGCACGGTGGTTGAGCTACCTGCGGCGGCGGGCGCACAGGTGCGCGAGGGATTGCTGCTCGTGCGCGTGGAGCGGGAGGAAGGCTGATGGCAGGACGCTTCTACGACCAGTGGCAGGTGGGCGACCGCCTGGTCCACGACATCCGCCGCACCGTGACCGAGACCGACAATCTGCTGTTCTCGACCATGACCCATAATCCGCAGCCGCTGCACCTCGATGCGGAGGCGGCGCGGGCGTCGGAGTTCGGGCAGATCCTGGTCAACGGCACCTTCACCTTCGCGCTGATGGTGGGGCTGTCGGTGGGCGACACGACGCTCGGCACGCTGGTCGCGAACCTGGGCTACGACAAGCTGGTCCATCCGCAGCCGGTGTTCCTGGGCGACACGCTGCGCGCCGAAACCGAAGTGGTGGAACTGCGCGACAGCCGCTCGCGGCCCGATGCCGGAATCGCCACCTTCCGCCACCAGCTGTTCAACCAGCGCGACGTGGTGGTGTGCGACTGCCTGCGAACCGCGCTGCTGCGGCGGAGCGCGGCATGAGGCTGCGATCGCTGCTGTTCGTGCCTGCCGACCGGCCCGAACGCTTCACCAAGGCGGCAGCGAGCGGGGCGGATGCGATCATCCTTGACCTGGAGGATTCGGTGCATCCGGCCGCCAAGGATGTGGCGGCGCGAGAGGTGGCGATGTTCCTGGGACAGCCGGCGGACGGTGTCCTACGACTGGTGCGCATCAATCCGTTGGATGCAGGGCGCCTCGATGCCGACCTTGCCGCCGCGCGGTGTGCCGACGGCATCGTGCTGCCCAAGGCGGAGGGCGCGGCGAGCCTCCGCCGGCTCGTGGATCGGCTCGGAGGCGAAGGTCCTCCGGTTCTTCCGATCGCGACGGAGACACCTGCCGCGGTCTTCGCACTCGGCAGCTATTCGGAGGTCGCGGACCATCTGCTCGGGATCAGCTGGGGTGCGGAGGACCTGCCGGCAGCGATCGGCGCCGCGACCTCCCGCGAGGAGGACGGGCGCTACACGCCTCCCTATGAGATGGTACGCGCGCTCGCCTTGTTCGGCGCCCACGCGGCCGGTGTGGCTGCAATCGACACCGTCTATCCGGCGCTGGCCGATCAAGACGGACTGGCGCGCTATGCAGCGCGCGCCGCGCGGGACGGGTTTACGGGCATGCTCGCGCTCCACCCGGCGCAGGTGCCCGTCATCAACGCCGCCTTCACGCCGACGCCCGATCAGCTTGAGGAAGCGCGGGCGGTGATCGCCGCCTTCGCCGCTGCGCCGGACGCGGGGGTGCTGCGCTACAAGGGGCGCATGCTCGACGCGCCACACCTGAAGCAGGCGCAGCGCCTGATTGCCCGAGCTTAGGCTCCGACCTCCGGCACCAGCTCTACCCCCAACGACGCCAGCGCGTCCCAATAGCCGGGGTAGGTTTTCGCAACGCACCCCGGATCGAGGATACGGATCCCGCCGATCTTCAGACCCGCCAGGGAGAAGGCCATCGCGATGCGGTGATCGGCGTAGGTCTCGATCGCGGTCGGCAGCGTCTGACCGGCAAGTTCTGGATCGCCATGGACCAGCAGGTCGTCCCCCTGTTCCTCGGCGAGGCCGCTGCGAATGCGGTTCAGCTCGGTCGAAAGCGCGCGGACGCGATCGCATTCCTTGACGCGCAGGTTGGCGATGCCCGTGAAGCGGACGGGCCGCGCATTGAACGCGGCCAGCACGGCGAGCGTCGGTATCGCATCCTGCATCTGCGAACCGTCGATCACGCCCGGCATCTGGGGAAAGGCGGCGATCAGCGCCTGCGCCTTGGCGTCGGGTTGGCTGAAGCGATCCGGAGCCAGGCCGATGTCGATCTTGCCCCCGGTCAGGACCTCTGCCGCCCAGAGATACGTGGCTGCCGAGGCATCCGGCTCCACCATGGCGTCTGCCGCCTGATAGCCTGTGGCGGCGACCCTCCAGCCTGTCTGGCCCACGGGCATGACTTGGCCCCCGAAAGTCTCCATCGCAGCGAGCGTCAGGTCGATATAGCCGCGGGCGCCGATGTCGCCCCCGGCCAGCACGACCTCGACCGGACCTTTCGCGCAGGCTGCTGCGATCAGCAGTGCCGAGACATACTGGCTGGAAAGCCCCGCGTCGACGATCACCCGCCCGCCCGGGATCCCGGATCCTTCTACATGGACTGGCGGGCAACCGCTGGGCGCGTCGATCATAACCCCCATGCGGCGCAGCGCCTCCACCAGCGGCGCGATCGGCCGTTTGCGCATATGGGCATCGCCATCCAGGATCGTGGTCCCCTGGATGGTGGCGGCAGCGGCGGTCAGGAAGCGCATCGCCGTTCCCGCGTTGCCCAGGAACAGCGGCTCGGCAGAAGGGCGCAAGGTGCCGGAAGCGGTCACCACGAAGCTGGTCGCGTCGGGCTCTTCGACTTCCACCCCCAACTTGCGCAGCGCTGCTGCCATATGTTTCGTGTCATCGCTCTTGAGCGCGCCGGTCAGCCGACTGGTGCCGTGCGCCAGCGCGGCGATCAACAGCATCCGATTGGTGATCGACTTCGATCCCGGCAACGCCACGCGCCCGCTGAGCGGCGTCTGGGGCGGAACGATCGTCAATGCGGAAGCGGGCTTGGTCATGGATCGCCTTACTCGTGCGCGAGGAATGAGAGGCAGATCACGCGCGGAGAGCCGATAGGCAAGGGGACAGACGGTTCGGAAATGACCCGGGAGGGCGGCGATTCGGCCGGACGAGCGCTTTCAACAAGCTAGGGAGCGGCAAAAAACGCGCCGGTTTCCGCGGCTTAACGCGAAAAATGCAACATTTTTGAAAAATGGGTTTGACGGGTTTGGGTGATGCCTCTAGAGACCCGTTCACCGCAGCGGCGCACCGAACGGAGCGCTTGCTGGGGTCGCAAAAAACCTGGTGCTGAGCGCCTCTTGAAAGAGGGGTTTGCTGGAGCGCCGGCGTTTTGTTCTTTGACATTGTTGGTTTAGATGAAGGGACATGTGGGCGGCGGCTCCGGTCTGCCACGTTTTCAAGGCGTGGTGTGGTCGGTTAAAGCTAAGCCAGTTCATGTGTCCTATTACATATCCACAGTATATGTGATGTGCAGGAATTGGCTCCTTGAAGTGAGCTGCTTGATCCTTGTTATTCCGCGGGGATTGGGTGGAACATCAAACTTGAGAGTTTGATCCTGGCTCAGAACGAACGCTGGCGGCATGCCTAACACATGCAAGTCGAACGAGACCTTCGGGTCTAGTGGCGCACGGGTGC